>ONSV01000099.1 GCA_900320585.1 uncultured Prevotellaceae bacterium
GTGGGTGGATATGCCAGTGGACCCATGCTCAAGGAGTGCCAGAAGGCGGGAATTCCCACTCTGCTGCAGGAGCAGAACTCCTATGCCGGGGTGACCAACAAGCTGCTTGCCAAGAAGGCACAATGCATCTGTGTCGCCTATGAGGGCATGGAGCGGTTCTTCCCTGCCGACAAGATTGTGATGACTGGCAACCCCGTGCGACGCAATCTGCTCGAGTGCAACGCCACGGTCGAGGAGGCACGACAGGCCTTTGGGCTCGACACTGCCAAGCGCACGATACTGATAATTGGCGGCAGCCTGGGAGCACGCACCATCAACGACAGCATCATCGCCGGGCTTGACGTGATTGCGCAGCACGACGATGTGCAAGTGATATGGCAAACGGGTAAAATCTATGACGACCGTTGCCGCGAGGCGCTCGAGGCATCTAAGGCTGCCAATGTGAAGCAGATGGCGTTTATCAGCAATATGGATCTGGCTTATCGCGCTGCCGACCTCGTGATCTCACGTGCCGGAGCCAGCTCAATCAGCGAGCTGCAACTGCTGGGCAAGGCATCGATTCTTGTGCCATCGCCTAATGTTGCCGAGGACCATCAAACCAAGAATGCCATGGCTCTGGTCAACCACAACGCGGCTCTGATGATTCCCGATGCCGAGGCTGGCAACAAGCTTGTCGATGTTATGCTCAACACCATTGGGGAAGAGGCAGTGCTTCAAAAACTTGGCGACAACGTTGAGAAAATGGCGCTGCGCAACGCGGCCGAGGTAATCGTCGACAAGGTGCTGCAGATTGCAAGATAGAGCGTTTTTAAGTGTTAAGTTTTAAGTGTAAAGTGATAAGTGTTAAGTTTTAAGTGTGAAGTAATAAGTGCTAAGTGTTAAGTGCTGAATGTTAAGATGTTAACTTGTTTTGTATGAAAGATTATAAGTCATTATATTTCGTGGGAGCCGGTGGCATTGGGATGGCTGCGCTGGAGCGCTATTTCCTTGCTAAGGGCAAGAAGGTGGCGGGATATGACCGCACACCCAGTGAACTCACTCAGGCTCTGGAACAAGAGGGGGTGGAAATCGTCTACGACGAGAACCCCGACCTCATTCCCAGTTACTGCCGCGACAAGGACAGCACGCTGGTGGTTTACACGCCTGCGGTGCCCAGCGACCATGCCGGGTTGTGCTACTTCCGTGACAATGGATTTGAGGTTGTAAAGCGTGCCAAGGTGCTGGGTATCATCACTCCCTATTGGCTCGGTATGGGCTATTACCTCTACCAAGGGGGAATCGACCGGCTCACCGGCCATTTCGCCAGCCTGGCGGAGTTCGCCCCTTTAGCCGACTATTCCATGCTGGGCGAGCAGCAGTGGGTGTCGCTGATATGGACCGTGCTGCTGGCCTTCATCGGCATCGTGCACAACTCCCGCAAGGGCTATCAGGACAAGACCCGCACCCGGCTGCTCACTCAGGTGTTCATCGTGGTCGACGTGCTCACCATCGCTTTCCTGCTCCTGCAACCGCAGCACTATCCCCTGCTCATGGCCCTCATCATCGTCAACACCGCGCCATTGGTGGCCCATTTCATCACCCTCACCCACACCTGGCTCACCAACATCTCGTTTTTCATCATCATCATCATCACCCTGGCCATTATCGCATACAACCTATGGACGCCCTCATCCAATTTCTTGTCAGCTACGGTTATGCAGGTATGTTCATATCTGCCGTTATAGCAGGCAGTTTCCTGCCCTTCAGCAGCGAGGCGGTGATGACGATGCTCATAGCCGCAGGACTGCAGCCCATCCCCCTGCTCGTCTATGCCACCATAGGCAACTGGGCCGGCAGCATGTTCAACTACTGGGTGGGGCACCAAGGCAAGATGGAGTGGATAGAGCGCTATCTGCACGTGAGCCACGAGAAACTGGAGAAGGCACGGCGCTTCATGGGCGAGCGGGGAGCGTGGATGGGATTCTTCTCCTTCCTGCCGGTCATCGGCACCGCCATCTGCATCGTACTGGGACTGATGCGGGCCAACCTCACCATCTCGGCGGTGAGCGTGTTTTTAGGCAAGGTGGTGCGCTACGTGATTATCGCACTGGGTGCCCAAATGATTTTCTGAGCGCATTTAGGCAAAAAAGATTAAAATCCGGCAAAGTAGCAAAATATCACGTCCTTTCCCCACGGAGAATGCATATTTTTTACTAATTTTGCCGGAAAATTACATTTTTACGGAATAACGAAATGAAGAAGTACAGATTAGTGGACAATACGCTCGGATGGCTGGCCTTTCTCATCGCTGCCATCGTCTATTGCACCACCGTAGAACCCACGGCCCCGTTCTGGGACTGCCCCGAGTTTACGACCACAGGATACAAACTGGAGATTGGCCACCCGCCAGGGGCACCGTTCTTCATGCTCACCGCCAACCTTTTCTCGCAGTTTGCCAGCGACCCCACGCAAGTGGCCTTCATGGTGAACATCATGAGCGCGCTGCTCAGCGCCGTGTGCATCATGTTCCTGTTCTGGTCGATCACCCACCTCACACGCAAGCTCATCCTTCGCGACTGGAGCGAGCTGACCACCTCGAAGCTCATTGCCATCGAGGCTTCCGGACTGGTGGGCGCACTCATCTATACCTTCAGCGACACATTCTGGTTCAGCGCCGTGGAGAGCGAGGTATATGCCTACTCCTCGGCCTTCACGGCAGTGGTGTTCTGGCTCATCCTGAAATGGGAAGACGAGGCCGACCAGCCGCATAGCGACCGCTGGCTCGTGCTCATCGCCTACATGACCGGCCTGTCGATCGGCGTGCACCTGCTCAACCTGTTGTGCATCCCCGCCATCGTGCTCGTGTTCTACTACCGTAAGAATCCCAATGCCGACCTCAAGGGGTCGCTGCTCGTGCTGCTCCTCTCGTTCGCCATCGTCACCGTAGTGCTCTATGGCGTGGTGCCCGGCATCATCACCGTGGGCGGATGGTTCGAGCTCTTCTTCGTCAACACCCTCGGATGTCCGTTCGACACCGGCGTCATCGTCTATATCATCCTGCTCGTGGCAGCCGTCATCTGGGCTATCTACGAGAGCTACAACGACCACAGCCTCAACCGGCAGAACATCTCGTTCGTGCTGGCCGTGGGCATGATGGGCATCCCCTTCTACGGCTATGGATGGAGCGCCTTCTGCATCGGTGCCGTGGTGCTCATCGCACTGTGGTTCCTGCTGCGGGCCAAGCGCAGCGGCAAACTGTTCATCTCCACCCGTGTGAAGAACACGGTGTCGCTCTGCATGCTCATGCTCCTCATCGGCTACTCCACCTACGCCGTCATCGTCATCCGGTCGGCCGCCAACCCGCCGATGGACCAGAACTCGCCAGAGGACATCTTCACCCTGGGCAACTACCTGAGCCGCGACCAGTATGGCTACCGCCCGCTGTTCTACGGACAGGCCTACAACTCGGAATATGCCGCCGAAGACAACGGCTATGTGAAGATGAGCAAGAGCGCGCCCATCTACCAGCGCAAGGAGAAGAAGAGCCCCGACGAGCCCGACACCTACTTCATCGTAGACTGGAAGCAGCAGCCCGTATACGTGCAGAACATGTTCTTCCCACGTATGTACTCCGCCGCACACGCCCAGGCCTATGAGAGCATCATCGACGTGCAGGGACGCTATGAGCCCTCGGCCTACGGGCAGCCCGACGTGAAGATGCCCACCTTCCTCGACAACATGAAATTCTTCCTGGGATACCAGTGCAACTTCATGTACTGGCGCTACTTCATGTGGAACTTCGCAGGCCGCCAGAACGACCTGCAGGGCAATGGCGAGAAGGAGAACGGCAACTGGATTACCGGCATACCCTTCTTCGACAACTACATCCTGGGACTGGGCGACCAGAGCAAGTTGCCCGACATCCTGAAGGAGAACAAGGGACACAACGTGTTCTACTGCCTACCGCTGCTCTTGGGCATCATCGGATTCTTCTGGCAGGCCTTCAGGGGACAGCGGGGCATACGCCAGTTCTGGGTGGTGTTCTTCCTCTTCTTCATGACCGGACTGGCTATCGTCATCTACCTGAACCAGACTCCCAACCAGCCTCGTGAGCGCGACTATGCCTATGCTGGCTCGTTCTACGCCTTCGCCATCTGGTGCGGACTGGGTGTGGCCGCCATCATCGACTGGCTGAGGAAACTGGGACTGAGGCAGACTGCCGTGGCCGCCGCCGCTGCCGTGGCCTGCCTGCTCGTGCCCATACAGATGGCCTCGCAGACCTGGGACGACCACGACCGAAGCGGGCGCTACACCTGCCGCGACTTCGGCCAGAACTACCTGATGACCTTGCCCAAGGAGGGCAATCCCATCATCTTCACCAACGGCGACAACGACACCTTCCCGCTCTGGTACAACCAAGACACCGAGGGTGTGCGCACCGACGCCCGCGTGTGCAACCTGAGCTACCTGCAGACCGACTGGTATATCGACCAGATGGTGCGTCCGGCCTACGACTCGCCCAGCCTGCCCATCAAGTGGCCACGTATCGACTACTGCTCGGGCACCAACGAGGCCGTCACCGTGCGCCCCGAACTGAAGGATGCCATCCTCGAGCTCTACAAGAAATATCCCGAGGAGGCAAGGAAAGCCATGGGCGACAAGCCCTTCGAGGTGAAGAGCGTGCTCGAGTTCTGGGTACGCGACAACGTGAACGAGGAGCAGCGCAAAATCAAGAACACCCTGCTGAATTACAAGGGCCTGGAGCCCAACATGCACTGCGTGCCCACCGACACCCTGCTGATGACCATCGACAAGGATGCCGTGCGCAAGAGCGGCATGAAACTCATCAGCGACTCCATCCCCAACCAGATGGTCATCTCGCTCTCCGGGCACCGCACCCTGGGCAAGGGCGACCTGATGATTCTCGAAATGCTCTCGCAAGCCAACTGGACACGTCCCATCTACGTGGCCATCACCGTGGGCGAGGAGAACTACATGAACTTGGGCGACAACCTCATCCAGGAGGGCCTTGCCAGCCGCATCACACCGTTCACCACCCGTGGAAGCGACGAGAAGTTCGACACCGACAAGGTGTACGACCACATGATGAACGACTTCAAGTATGGCGGTCTCGACAAGAAGGGCATCTATCTCGACCAGACCGTGGCCCGCATGTGCGCCACACACCGCAGACTCTTCGCCCAACTGGCCCTGGCGCTCGTCAACGAAGGCAAGACCGACAAGGCCGCCAAGGCCCTGGCCAAGATGGAGAAGGAGATTCCCGACTACAACCTGCCGATGGAATACATGAACGGCGGTCTCGACCTGGTGAAGGCCTACGGTGCCCTCGGCAACAAGAAGCGCGCCACGGAGATTGCCAACGACCTGTGGAAGATCTCGCAGCAATACCTCTCATGGTATATGCAGCAGAGTCCCAACTATTTCCTGTCATCGCAGAACGACAGCCAGATGCACATCATCATCCTCTACAACCTGATCGGTGCGATGGACGAGGTGGATACGAAATGGTGCGACGCCCACGAGTCGCAACTGCAATCGCTGCTCGGAACGTTCCAGCAACTCGGCGGACAACTGCCCATGTAAAGATATTGTTCAAGGGTGGGGCTCGCCTGGAGCCTCACCCTTCACTTTCTCATTCATTACTCAACCCCTACCCCATGATTCTCGAACAGCCCTCTTTCTGGTTGCGGTGGATGTTTCCAAAAGCAGCCTGGCGCATGGACAAGGACGAGCGTGCCGTATACCTCACGTTCGACGATGGCCCCATCCCACAGGCCACGCCATTCATCCTCGACACGCTGAGGGCCTTCGACGCCCACGCCACCTTCTTCATGGTGGGCGACAACGTGCGGAAATATCCCTACCTCTTCAGGCAAATCCTCGACGAGGGGCACCAAGTGGGCAACCACACGTTCAACCATCTTGGCGGACTGAAACACCTCGCCAAGACCTATCTCCAGAATGTGGAGAAGGCCAACCAGCTCATCGATGCCCACCTGTTCAGGCCACCCTATGGCTGGATGCGGCCCAGCGAATACTATATCCTGCGGAAGAAATACCAGATTGTGATGTGGGACCTGGTGACCCGCGACTACTCCAAATGGATGACCGCCACCGACGTCGTGAACAATGTGAAGCGCTACACCCGCAACGGCTCAATCATCACCTTCCACGACTCGCTCAAGAGCATCGACAAACTGAAAACAGCCTTGCCCGCGTCGCTCGAATGGCTACGCGAACAAGGCTACAGATTCAAAACGTTCGAATAGTTTTCTTAACAAGGAGTTCAGAAGTTCAGGAGTTACAGGAGTTCAGACATTACCACAGCAAATAGCCATTGAGCCTAACGAGGTGAATTCGGACTATTGTCTGAACTCCTGAACTTCTGAACTCCTGCAACTCCTGAATATTACTCCTTCTTATCCTCCCACGCCACCTTGCAGTATTTCCATCCGCGAAGGTCGTAGAGCGACGTGAGCCGGCGTTCACGGTTCTTGAAGGCATCATAGTCTTTCTGTGCGGACAGCGTCCACTGCACTTCGGCGAGTGCGCCCATTCGGGGCAGCACCTGGTACTCAACCAACTCGTCGGCGTAGATATACTCCGTCCAGAGATTGGCCTGCACACCGATGATGTGCTTCTTGGCCGCCTCGGTGAGGGTCTCTGGGGCAGGCTCGAACGAATATACCTTCTCGAGCGGCACGAATCCACCGATGAGCAAGGGCTTGTGCCAATAATCCTCCTTATACTGGTAATAGTCGAAGTAGAAGAACGAGGTGGGTGCCATAATCACGTCGTGTCCTTTCTCCGAGGCGGTGAGGCCGCCCTCCACGCCACGCCAACTCATGATGGTGGTGCTCTCGTTCACGTCGCAGTCGAGCAGCTCGTCCCAACCGATGGCCTTGCGTCCGCGACTGTTCAGGAATTTCTCCACACGCTTCATGAAATAGCCCTGCAGGCGGTCTTCGGCCGAGTGCTTGGCATCGCCCTTGATACCCTCGCCGGCAATGCGCTGCTGGCATAGCGGGCAGGTCTTCCACCGCGTGCGCGGGGCCTCGTCGCCACCGATATGCACATATTCCGATGGGAAGAGGCTGATAATCTCGTCGAGCACTCCCTCCACGAACTCGAAGGTCTTCTCCTTGCCAGCACAGAGGATTTCGTCGAACACGCCCCAGTTGGGCTCCACCTCATAGGGTCCGCCCGTACAGCCCAAGTCGGGATACGATGCGAGGGCCGCCTCCATGTGTCCGGGCATATCTACCTCGGGAATCACCGTGATGAAGCGGTCGGCGGCATAGGCCACGATCTCGCGTATCTGGTCCTGTGTGTAATATCCGCCATAGCGCTGGTAGTCGTAGAGGCCTGTGTTGCGCCCCACCACCGTGCGCTGGCGCCAGGCGCCCACCTCGGTGAGCCGTGGGTATTTCTTGATTTCCACACGCCATCCCTGGTCGTCAGTGATATGGAAATGGAAGGTATTCATGTGGTGCAGCGCCAGCATGTCGATATACTGCTTCACGAAGTCGACGCCGAAGAAGTGGCGGCTCACGTCGAGGTGCATCCCACGGTAGGGAAACCGTGGCTCGTCGGTCACCACGACTGCCGGAATCTCTATCTCGGCGGCAGCGGCGATGGGAAGCGCCTTGCGCAGGGTCTGCACGCCATAGAACACGCCTTGGGCGGTAAGTCCCTCTATCCGCACCTGTTTCTCACCGACGGTGATGCGGTAGCCCTCCTTGGCCGTCATTTTCTTGTCGGTCTGCACCACGATGGTGCTTTTGGATGCCTTGCCCGACACCACCGGCAGCCGTTTACCGGTAGACTGCTCGATATAGTCGGCGAGGTAGCCCGCCACGCGCATCAGGTCGGCATCGCCATTGCAAACTATCGACTGTGCGGTGCCGAGAGCAAAGGGCTTTCCTTTCTGTGCCTGGCATTCGCGGGGAAGGGGAACGGTGTTGAAGTCGGCCATCTGCTGGGCAACCGACATTTGGCTCACAAACAGTGCCGAAAACAAGATCAATAATGCTTTTCTCATGGTACAATTGTTTTTTTGGCAAATATAGTGAAAGCCGAATACAATACAAAACAAAATACGAAGTTTTTGTTTTGATTGTTGAGGCGCATCCTATATTCGCCGCGAAGCGGCAAATATAGTGCAAGGTGAGTGAAAAACCAAATTTTATTTGAGTTTTTCCGAGCCGCATCCTATATTCGCGACGAAGTCGCAAATGATTTCAAGCCAAGAAAAAACTCAAAAACAAGCCACAGATTGATTTACGAAATTGTTACAGAAAATTGCGTTTGAGTTACATTCTCACCTTATAATACATCACGGAAAACGATTTATACATCATGTAGCGTCACATTTGTTAAATTGTTGTATTTTTGTATCGAAAAAACATTATCAACTACATACAACATGAAACATTCTTTTTATAGCCTTATGACCGCCATGGCCCTGTTGGCCATGAGTCCGGCCAGTTCGATGGCTCAAGGCCTGAAAGACACCTATAAGGACTATTTCCTTATCGGTGTGGCCGTGAACCAGCGCAACGTCTCCAACCCCGAGCAGGCCGCTCTCGTGAAGCAAGAGTTCAACAGCATCACTTGCGAGAACGACATGAAGCCCGAGCCCACTGAGCCCCAGGAGGGGAAATTCAACTGGGAAGCTGCCGACCGCATCGCCAACTTCTGCCGCACCAATGGTATCAAGCTCCGTGGCCACTGCCTGATGTGGCACAGCCAGATCGGACGCTGGATGTACAGCGACAACCCCACAAAGGAAGTGTTCTTCCAGCGCATGAAAAACCACATCCAGGCTGTCGTCAGCCGCTACAAGGACGTGGTATACGCTTGGGACGTGGTGAACGAGGCCATGACCGATGACCCCAAGGCCGAGGATCCCTTCCGCCAGTCGCAACTCTACAAGATTGCCGGCGACGAGTTCATCGCCAAGGCATTCCAGTATGCCCGCGAGGCCGACCCCAACGCCCTCTTGTTCTACAACGACTACAACGAGTGCGACCCGGTGAAGAGCCAGCGCATCTATGAGATGGTGAAGCGCATGAAGGAGAACGGCGTGCCCATCGACGGTATCGGCATGCAGGGACACTACAACATCTACGGACCGACTGAGGCCGAGATCGACGCTGCCATCACCAAGTACAAGAGCGTGGTGAAGCACATCCACGTGACCGAGCTCGACATCCGCGTCAACGCCGAGATGGGCGGACAGCTGCAGTTCAGCCGCGAGGGCGTGGCAGTGAGCGACAGCGTGAAGCAGCACCTCGCCGACCAGTATGCCCGTGTGTTCAACGTGCTGCGCAAGCACCGCGACGTCATCGACTGCGTGACCTTCTGGAACCTCTCCGACCGCGACTCCTGGCTCGGACAGAACAACTACCCGCTGCCTTTCGACGCCAACTACAAGCCCAAGATGGCCTACGAATATATCCAGCAGATGAAGGCGCCGGCATGGCCCATCCCCGAGAAGCCGAAACCCAATCCCAACCAGCAGCGCCAGCGCCGCCGTGGCGGTTTTGGCGGTCCACAACGTCCTCCTTTCAATCCCTCACTGGCATTCCCCGAGCTTCCTGGCGTGAAAGAGGACTTCGTGCCCTCTGAGCTCAACCAGCCCGGACAGCAATTCCCACAGGTCAACTCGCAGGGCTACGCCCGCTTCCGCGTTGAGGCTCCCGATGCCCAGTCGGTATCGGTAGGTCTCGGACTCGGCGGCGACGGCAAGGCCGGCACCCAGCTCCACAAGACCTACGACGGCTCATGGGTGGGCACCACATCGGCCCCGCTCGACGAGGGATTCCACTACTACCACCTCACCGTCGACGGTGGCACGCTCAACGACCCCGGCACCAACAACTACTTCGGCTCCACCCGTTGGGAGAGCGGCATCGAGATTCCTGCCCACGACCGCGCTTTCTACGCCATGCGCCAGGATATCCCCCACGGCTTCGTGCAGCAAGTGCTGTTCCCCTCGAAGAGCACCAACAGCGTGCGCCGCGCCTTCGTCTACACCCCGCCATCATACGGCAAGAACAAGAAAGAGCGCTATCCCGTGCTCTACCTGCAGCACGGATGGGGTGAGGATGAGACCGCTTGGAGCAACCAGGGCCACGCCAACCTCATCATGGACAACCTGATTGCCGACGGCAAGATCAAGCCCTTCATCATCGTGATGACCTATGGCATGACCAACGAGATACGTTTCGGCGGACTGGGCCAGTTCACCGCCGAGGACTTCGTGCCCTCTGAGCTCAACCAGCCCGGACAGCAATTCCCACAGGTCAACTC
>ONSV01000110.1 GCA_900320585.1 uncultured Prevotellaceae bacterium
GGGTACAAAAATAAAAATTATTTATGATTATGACAAAGGTATCTGTAATTTTCTAAACCGTCCAACTTTATATAGGTATAAAACCCACTCGAAAATCCAAAAAGGATTTTGTTTTTTGCTCGCTTAATCGTAATTTTGCACTTACGTTAAACATACTGACCATATCCCTTACCAAGAAAGACAGAGAAGATGAACGGAGAAGAGAAGACCCCACTATGGCTGGACTTGAAGAAAGAGTATATTGACGACAACTTCGCCAAACTTCAGGAATACCTGAAAAGCTGTTCCATCAACAAGAAAAAGGACTCATTCTTTGCCATTACCATCGACTTGATGCGGCAGCGAGTGGAAGACATGCTGAACACGATTTCCATGCGGCCACTCTATCACGAGGAAGAGGACCGGAAGAAACTGGAGTTCAATGTTGGCCTTTTGGCCACATACCTCCTGGCCGATAGCGACCATCCGCTTGCCCTTCCCGCCTACCTCGCTTTCATGGGAGAATTACGGACCATGACTCCCCGTTGGTCGGACAACATCATCAAGGCCTCCTTCGAGCGGCTGCGCCACGAGAAGGTCACCGCACTCGGATTTGGATGGAACGACCTTGAGAAAATCGGCTCAGAGCTCTTTGCCTATAACGCCAGCAATCTGGTGAGATTCGGGTCGCCCCTCACCAAGCCGTTGGTCCTCTCGAAATATGGCACTGCCATGCTTACACCCACAGGCTTGCTGCTGACTTGCCAGTCAAAATCGGAGTCGAAGAAACTCGTAAAGAACGGAGCGAACTCCCTGGACACCGGTTTAGGCGTGGCACTCCGCACTCCCTCGTCAGAGAAACTGAAGCAGAGTATGGAGAACAATCCCGTGGAAATCGACGAGTTCGCCAATGGGTTCATCGCCCTTCAGGAGAAAGTGCAGAACAAGCCGTCGGATATTCAGCTCAAGGAATATGACAACGGCGATGAAGCCATCATCAGAATCGATGCCATCGACCGAAACGGCACGATGCATGTCACGACAATCGACCCTGCCTACAGACCCATTATTGGATACATCACGTTCGAGAAGCCCAGCATCGTCTATTACTATACGAGCACGATTCATGAGTACTTCAAGACGGGTGACTGTTTGAGGGCCACTATCAAGGATAACATAAAAGGCGTGTTCAACATCGAGGACCAACTGATTGACTTTTTCGTTCAAGACACCAAGGCGGCAGAAGAGGAAGACAACTTGTTTCTTTGCAAACTGATTGACGAGCGTCCCAACTTCTATGGATGGATCAACTCGCTGGGTATCGCCTTTTTTACAGCCAGTGTTGGAAGATATAGTCGCGGCAACTTTGCCCTTCTGTCGGTGAAGGGCTATGGCAAGGGAGCAAAATATGGAAAGATAGACGCGATAATAGAAGAAGACTCAGACGATATGTTTGATGAGACGATGGCCCGTCACGACTGCATCCGAGAATTCGCGACCCAAACTGTGGTTCCCGATTCCAAGAAAGAGGAAGAGGAAACAGGCGAGCTCAGCCCCACCATCCTCAGGTTGCTGACCAGCCAGATGTTCGAACACCAGAAAACCTTGCTCAAGCCTTCCGACCGCATACGCTTCCTTGCCATCGCCAATGTGATGGCAGAACTGGTGGGCGACACGACAACCTCGTCGTATCTCCGCTTTGCCAGGACTTATCTCCGCGCCCTGATACAGTTCGTCAGGAGAGAGAGCATGGACTCCATACAGCTGCAACCAGATAAAGAATATGTCAAAGCCATTCCCACCCTCATCCGTCTTGCAGTCATCGAGATACTGAAGGAATATGGCAAGAAGGGGAATTCCGAAAAGCTGTCGGACACCATCCACTCGTTCAAGGACAACCTGCCAATTCTTTCAAGGCTCGCCCAGCTCGTGCAGACTGCCAACGCCATGCAGGGCACACTATCGGAAGCCACCCTCAACGTGATACGCCGTGAAATCATCAAGACCCTCTCGATAGAGACAGAGAACGATGCCGACCTGGAGGCAGACGGCGGCATCTTCCTCGGTATCGAAAGCGGCACACTGGAGTTCAAGACCTCCATGGTCTATCCCTCCAACAACCACATGCAGCCCGACGAGTATGCCCAGAACCTGAATGTGCTGAAGGGCGTATGCGCATTCCTCAACTCCACGACAGGCGGAACACTCTATCTCGGAGTGAACGACCAAGGCATGGTGGTGGGCATAGACAACGACATGAAATACCTGAACTATCACACGATAGACTCCTATATGCGCTACGTGCAGGACACGGCAAAAAAGCACTTCGGCATAGACACCCTACCCTACCTTCGCATCGAACCGCTTTACGACAACACGGTGGTGGCCATCCACGTGGAGCCGCACCCCTACCGCGTGGTGGAGCTCAACAACACGGCCTACCTGCGGGTGAATGCCGAGTCGAGAGAGATGCCGGAACAAATGCGCAAGGAAATGTTGGCACGCAAGGTGTTCACCAACGAGGGCAAGGCGGCAGCCCTTTCCCGGCTCCAGCATGCCCAGACACAGAAGAAATGCGTGGTGCTGCACGACTATGCGTCGTCGAACAGCGGGAAAGTGTCGGACCGCTTCGTGGAAGCCTACGATGTGCGGCCGGAGGACGGGCTGGTGATATGCTACGACAGGAGGAAATTCGCTACACGGGTGTTTAACATCAACAGGATTGGATATGTGGAGATCAAGGAAGACGAGCCTTGGAAGTATCCTGCCTCACACGACAAGATTGAGGTGGACGTGTTCCACATGACAGGCGAGAAGCCCATCCATATATCCCTACAGCTGGACCTGATGGCAAAGAACCTGCTGATTGAGGAGTTCCCCAGGGCAAAGAACAGCGTCAAGCCCCATAAAGGAGATGACAACATTTGGTATTTCGACACCGAAGTCTATCAGTTGGAAGGAGTCGGACGGTTCTATATGGGACTCGCCAACCACATCAAGATCCTTGATGCTCCTGAGCTGAAACAATATGTGAATGATTTCAGCAAGAAATACCTGGTGTAGTTCAAAGAATTCAGGAGTTGTTTCGGACATGCATAAAGCATGTCCCTTCTATTGCATTTTTGCACACGCAAAAGGGCCTGTTGCAACTGTTGCTTTCTTCATTTCTTTTGCTGTTTGAGTGCATTTTCCACGCTGCCAGCTTCAAGCAAGAGACGTCGGGCCTCATCGTAGCCAAGACCCAATGACTCCTGGAGCATGCGGGTGCCACGGTCGATCAATTTGGCATTTGATAGTTGCATGTTGACCATACGGTTGCCACGGATACGTCCCAGGCGTATCATCAACGCGGTAGAAATCATATTCAGGATCATCTTCTGGGCCGTGCCGCTTTTCATGCGGGTAGAGCCTGTTACGAACTCTGGACCTACGACCGTCTCGATGGCATAGTGGGCAGCCTTTGCCAGAGGAGTGTTGAGATTGTTGGTGATGCCACCTGTAAGCAAGCCATGCTCACGGGCCATGCTTACGGCCCCCACCACATAAGGCGTGGTGCCTGACGCGGCAATGCCCAGCACCGTGTCGTCGGTGGTGGGATGGTAGGCCTGCAAATCGCGCCATCCTTGTTCACTTACGTCCTCTGCTCTTTCCACGGCATGGCGCAATGCCCGGTCGCCACCAGCAATGATTCCCACGACCCATGTCTCAGGAACGCCAAAGGTGGGAGGCAGTTCGCTGGCATCCAGTATGCCCAGACGGCCACTGGTACCGGCACCGACATAGAACAACCGGCCGCCACGCCTCATCCTTGGCACTATGGCTTCTACCAACACACTGATTTGTGGAATGACCTGCCCGACGGCTCCAGCCACGACAGCGTCTTCCTCGTTGATGTGCTGCAATATCTCCATGACTGACATCTGCTCCAGATGGCCGAAATGCGATGGCTGCTCAGTGATTTTGATGGGTTGACTCTCTTCCATATCATTTACAATGACTATGCAAAGATAGCAAATGGTTTTGTCATTTTAAAGCTTATCACGCAAAAATAATAGCACTCAACTTTTGCAAGTTGAGAGGAGTTCAGAAGTTCAGACACTACCACAGCAAACAGCCATTGAGCCCCAAAAGGTGAATTCGGGCTGTTGTCTGAACTTCTGCAACTCCTGAACTACAAGGAATTGAGCGAATGCGAAACTTCAATAATGGTTATTGGCTTTCGCAATAAATCTCTCCACATCCTCAAATCGAGGGTGTGGAGATGGCATTTTTGCCCATCTGTTTCGCTATTCAAAATAATATCATTATATTTGCATAGAATAATGCGAACATGAAACATCTATTGACAATCTTGTTGATGGCCATGGCGGGACAAACTCTCGCGTCTTGCTCAACAAATGACAACGACGGTGGGTCTGCCGCGAGCGCCCAGAAGAGCATCGTGATACTCTTTGAGGGCGATACCCACTGCGAGTGCGGCGGATACAGCCGGTTTGCAGGAATGCGCGATGCCATCGGGCGGGCCGACACAGCCCACGTGGTGACAGTCAGCCTGGGCGACTTTATGGTGGGAGGACCCTTGGGGGCAATATCCAAGGGCGGTTACATCATCGACATCATGCGCAGCATAGGCTACGATGTGATCACCATCGGCAACCATGAGTTCGACTACGGTGGCGAAAACATGAAAAGGTTGCTCGGACAATTGGGCGTTCCCGTGACCTGTGCCAACTTCTATGATTCCGGAGCCGACGCACCGGTATACGCCCCCTACATCGTCAGGCAATACGGCAACAGGCGAGTGGCCTTCGTCGGAGCACTGGCTCCTGAGACAATGCTTCTTCAGCAGCATGCCTTCTACGGAGAGGACGGGCAGCTGCTCTACGACCTTCATACCGATGACCTCTACAAGTTGGTGCAGCAGGCTGTGGACAAGGCACGCGCCGAGGGCCGTGCCGACTGCGTGGTGCTCCTCTCTCACATCGGCGAGAAGGAGGCCCTGGGTGTCAGTTCCCACAAACTGATAACAGCCACACGTGGCATCGACGCAGTGATTGACTCGCACAGCCACACCAGCGTGGAGGGCGACTGGGTGCAGAATGCCGATGGAAAAGCCATTGTCATCACCCAGGCGGGAGCCCGGATGAAGCATGTGGGCAAGATGCGCATCGATGCCGACGGCACCATCAGCACCAGTCTTATAGCCATCGACGACATCGCATACGATAACCAACGGGTGGCGGCCGTGGTGGACAGCGTGAACCGTGAGGCGAAAGCCATCTCGGAAAAGGTGATCTGCACGTCGGACTATGAACTGACCGTCACCGATGCCGATGGGGTATCGCTGGTGGAGCATGAGGAGACCAATGGCGGTGACATGGTGACGGATGCCTTCCGCATTGAGATGGATGCCGAGATAGGTCTGCAGACTGGCAACAGTTTTGTGAAAAGCATCGCAGCAGGCCCAATAAAATACGGCGACATCGTGACCATGCTGCCCTACGAGAACAGCATGAGCGTGATTAGCGTTTCAGGGCAACAACTGCTCGACATGCTGGTGAAATGTACCCAGAACACGCCCAAGAACGATTGGCATTTTCCGCAAGTGTCGGGTTTGCGCTTCAGGGTGCATACCACCACCCATACGGTGACCGACGTTGAGGTGCTCGACAAGGCAAAAGGAACGTATCTGCCACTCGACTCGCAGCGCACGTACGCCGTGGCCATTTCCTCATACTACAAGGGAGGCGGCTTCTACAACATGCTGAAAGACTGCCCCGTGTTGCGGGCAACCACCCTTATGGTTCGCGATGTGGTAATCAACTACTTGAGTAATACCCTCGGTGGTTCATTGGGCGAGACCTATCGCAGACCGCAGGGCAGAATCATCATTGAGGACTGACGTGGATCCAGCATCCCATCCACACCACGGGCCCAGACTGGAACCGTCATCAGTCTGTCAAAACCCATCAAGCCAGAAATAAAATAACCTAACCAACAATAGTCAAAATGCAAGGAAACTTTTCTTACCACAATCCCACCAAACTGTATTTTGGTGATGAGTCTTTGAACTTCCTCAAGGACGAGCTGAAGAACTTCGGACCTATAGTGCTGTTGAACTATGGCAGCGGCAGCGTGAAACGCAACGGTATCTACGACCAGGTGGTGGCCATCCTGCGCGAGTCGGGCAAGACCATCGTAGAGAACCCCGGCGTGATGAGCAACCCCACACTGGAGAAACTGCATGAGGGCATCAAGATAGCCCGTGAGAACAATGTAGACCTGATACTCGCCCTCGGTGGCGGCAGCGTCTGCGACTACTCGAAAGCCGTGGCCGCCTCGGTCTACTATGAGGGCGACTACTGGAACAAATTCTGGCTGAGGCAGGAGCAGCCTGATGCCGACCAACGGCTGCTGCCCGTGGGGTGCATCCTGACGATGGCGGGCACCGGTTCGGAGATGAACGCCGGCACGGTGATTACCGACGCGGAACACACATTCAAGGTGGGCCACGTCTTCGACGACCGCCTGATGCCGAAATTCTCCATCCTCAACCCGAAGTTCACGATGACCGTGCCCGACAACCAGATGAAGGCGGGCATCTACGACATCATGAACCACATCATGGAGCAGTATTTCTCTGACTTCGATGACAACACGAGCGACTATCTGGCAGAAGGATTGATGCGCAGCCTGATCGTGTCGTCACGGACCGCAGTGAAGAATCCCCAAGACTACGAAGCCCGCTCCAACATCATGTGGACGGCAACATGGGCGCTCAACACACTCATCGGACTCGGCAAGCGCGAAGACTGGATGGTTCACATGATAGGCCACTCGGTGGGTGCCTGGACACATGCCCCTCATGGTTACTGTCTCGCCGCCGTGTCGATGGCCTACTACCGCCGCGCCATGAAGCCCGGCCTGCCCAAGTTCGTGCGTTTCGCCAAGAATGTGTGGGATGTCAGCACCGAGGGCAAGACCGACGAGCAAGTGGCCGAAGCTGGTCTCGCCGCACTCAAAAGCTGGATGTTGGAGATCGGACTGCCGCTGACCATCAGCGAGATTGGCGCCACTGCCGACATGATACCCGGCATCACCAAAGGCACGATCTGCTATCCTGCCGGCTACCTCAATCTTAGACCCAAAGACATCACTGAGATATTGAACGAGAGCATGTGACAACGTGACATGCGACCATAAATGGCACCTTCAATGGTGCCTTTGCGACCAACTTCGGGCCTTGAGATGGTAAAATAAGAACAATTATTCTTTTGATTCGGATATTTGTCGTAATTTTGCAAAGCAGACAGAGTTTCCCATTAAAAATTACTACTCAACAACCATAGACTTATGAAACCATACAAATTTCAACCCTATCTAAAGACCACCATCTGGGGCGGTTATCAGATTGCACCTTTCAAAGGAATCTTCAACGCACAACCCAATGTTGGCGAGAGTTGGGAAATCAGTGGCGTGCCAGGACATGAGAGCGTGGCCATCAACCGCGGTCTGGTGAACGATGTAGATGAGGGCTTGACGCTTGTAGAACTGATTGACAAGTACAAGGAACTGCTTGTAGGCAAGAAGATCTATAAGAAATTCGGCAATCAATTCCCCCTGCTCGTGAAGTTCATCGACTCGCGTCAAGACCTGTCGGTACAGGTGCATCCTGACGACAAGTTAGCGATGGAGCGTCACGGTTGTGCGGGAAAGACTGAGATGTGGTATATCATCAAAAGCGATGTGGGCTCGAAGATTTATGCTGGCCTCAAGGAAAGCATCACGCCAGAGGATTACGAACGGCTGGCAACAGCCGAACCGCAAAACGGCCGCTCGCCCATGCAAGACGTGATTGCCACCCATGAGGCCCACGAAGGCGATCTCTACTTCCTGCCGGCAGGCAGGCTGCATGCCATCGGTGCCGGCAACTTCCTGGCAGAAATCCAGCAAACCAGCGACATCACCTATCGTGTATACGACTTCGGGCGCAAGGATGTGCATGGCAACCCCCGTGAACTGCATATCGAGCAGGCCAAGGCGGCCATCGACTATCAGGTATGGCCGGCATACCGCACCTCCTACGACAGCACCAAGCCCACGTCACAGCTTATCAACTGTCCCTACTTCGTGGTGCATCGTGTGGTGGTGCAGGTGGCCCAGCAGGTAGATTTCCATTGCGATTCGTTTGTCATCGTGGTATGCCTTTGGGGAAAAGCCAACATCAACGGCATTGATATCCGTCAAGGCGAGACCATCCTGGTGCCTGCCTGTGAGAACATCCTGTATATCTTTGGCAATGCCACATTCCTTACTGCCACGATGTAGTTGACTGTCGGAATACGCTTCCACCCTACCCCACTTTTCCCTTAATACAAGAATCAGCGAGAACCATGCTAAATGTGGTTTTCGCTGGTTCTTTTTTAAATGGAATGGTAAAAGAAATGACTGGATGTTGCGGCCATCGACCAGAAGAGGAAAAAGACGAAGACCGACAGAGTCATAACAGGACTGTTTGAACCGGCTACAATACCGACATCCCCATCTGGAACCACCTGCCATAACGCGATTTGCTTGCAGCGAATCGCCCGGCGCTAGGGAAAAGTCATGAAAACAAGTTTTCTGTCGTTTTACGCTCGCTTGTACGCGATTTGCCCCATCTTTTATTTATCTTTGCAAATATCCTTAGTGAATCAACAATAAAATTATCAATCCATGACAGCAAGAAAAAAAATCGTAGTCCTCACTGGCGCTGGAATCAGCAAAGAGAGTGGAATACCCACCTTCCGCGACACAAACGGTATGTGGATGAAGTATGATGCAAGAAAACTGGCGAGTGTGGAAGGTTTTGTGGAAGACCCTCAGGCC
>ONSV01000101.1 GCA_900320585.1 uncultured Prevotellaceae bacterium
ACGCCGATGAAGGCACGGGCGCGCCATTTGTTCTGGTTCACGACCACCACATCGTCATCGAAGACGGAGTTGTTCATCGCCAGTGTGGCACCGGCGAAAAAGCGAGGTGAGAAGTTGCGGACAATGGCGACGCGCTCGTTGAAGAGCATGTTGAAGCGCATGTGCTTCGCTCTCTTGCGCTCTCCGTTCACGGTGAAGTTGTTGCGGTTGTAGACCACGAAAGTGGGGAGAGCCGAGAAATGGAGCAGCCATTTCTTTCCAATCACCCAGTTGTAGCCGTATCCGCCGCCGATACCCACATGCCCCGTGTAGATGCGCACATCAGGGGCATTGGGGTTTTTCTCTTTCAGCTCGTCAGTCGTCTCGATGCTGCCCCCTTGATAGCTTAACCCTGCGAGCCACGAGCCTGCAGAGCGGTGTTGGATGTACGACTGGTTGAAGGCTGCCGGATAAGAGAAGCGGCGATGGTTGAAAGTGTAGTAGACTGCCAAGTTGAGCACCTTCATACCCACGTCGCCACTTTCCATCCGTTGCATTCCGCCGCGCTCAATGTCGCCCGAAAGCGTAGAAGCGCGTTGGTAACTGGCATCTACGCTGATGCGGCTGCTGTAGTAGTTCAGGTTGAACTCATAGTCCTTGTAGACCCCGCGTATCTTGGCTGGGTTGATGGTGAAACCGACGGAGATTCCCCGGTAGATGGCTGCCAGCGAAATGGTGGTCTTGTGACTGGTCTGGAGGTCGGCCTTCGAATAGATGTCATTCACCGTTCCTTTCGCATGGATGCTGTTGCCAGTCTGGTTCAGCCTGAATTTCAGCGTCAATCGTCCCTCGGGTCTTACCACATAGTTCGTGTCGTAGGATATATTATAGTATCGGGCGGTAAGCGCACTATCCACCCGAGCCCTTATTCTCTTGTCGCGATTCTGGGCGTTTGCGCTTATCATGGAGATGAGCACCATAAAAGTGACGATTGTCCTCAATGTCATAATTGTTTAGGTAAGGCCGTAGCCTCGCTTGTTGATTGCTCACCGCAAAATTAGGAAAAATCCGTGAATGACAAGCACCTGAGTGCCGAAAAATAGAGTGTGAGGCAATAGAGATAGCACATTTTTCATCCTATGGGTTAAATAATCCGATATTATTATTTAAATTTGCAGTATCTGTCCGTTTCGCGTTAAATACGATAATTGAAATGAAAGCAACGAAAACCTCAAGAGTGGCGAGTATCGATGCCATCCGGGCCATCACCATGATGCTGATGCTGTTCGTCAACGACATTCCCAGTCTGAAAGGCGTGCCCCACTGGCTCTTCCATGCCGCCGCCGAAGAGGATATGCTGGGCTTTTCCGACACCATTTTCCCGGCCTTCCTCTTCTGTGTGGGAATGTCGGTGCCCTTCGCCATCGACAACCGTCTGAGAAAGGGCGAGTCGCAGTTTGGCGTGCTGGGCCACATCCTTTGGCGCAGTTTCGCCGTTATCGTGATGGGATTGTTCACGCTCAATATCGGCTCGTGCTCTGGCTGCATGTCCTATCTCTCGTTCTCGTTGCTGATGATAGCCGCTTTCTTCCTGATATGGACCGCTTACAAGGGCACTGCGTTAAGAGGGAAAACCTTTGTGGTGAATATGCTCAAGACCATCGGTTGGGCGGTGCTGCTGGGCATCATCGTGTGGTGCGACATCTCTGGCATGCATTTCGAGACCGGTTGGTGGGGCATTCTCGGACTCATCGGATGGAGCTATCTCGTCACGGCAATAGCCTACCTGATATGCCGGCGCGACATGAGATGGGTGCTCGTGGCAGCCGTCATCGCCATGATGCTGTGTGTGGTGAACAGCAGCAACCTCATACCGTATGATTGGTTCGCACGCAACTTGGTGTTGCCGTTCATGCCCGGCGGATGGTCGGGGCATGCTTTCTGCATGGCCGGACTGGCTGCGTCCATGCTCATGAGGCATTACCGTGGCAAGGAGGCCCACGGCAGCCTCATACTGGTATTCCTTGTTATCGGAGTGGTCATGTTAGGAGCAGGAATATGGTCTCATCAATATTGGATTATCTCAAAAATCCAGGGCACACCCACGTGGTTGTTCTATTGCCTGGCCATTTTCTTCCCACTCACGGCAGCAGCATATTGGCTGATGGACATCAAGGGGCATGTTTCCTGGACATGGCTGATAGCGCCTGCCGGCACTGCCACGCTCACCTGCTATCTGCTGCCCTACGTCTGGTATCCTGTTTCCGATGCGCTGGGACTGCACCTGCCCAATGGCTGGTGGTATGGGGTGGCAGGCATCATCATCTCCCTGGCCTACTCGCTCATCGTCATCCAGGTGGTGAGGTGGATGAAGCGGGCCGGACTGGTGGTGAGGCTTTAGTATGGTAGAGACGAAGAGTGATTTTATTCTACAGACCGCGTTGCGTGATGGATTACGGCTCACCACAAATCATCCGGCACGGAAAGGACTAAATAGATAGACATTATGACTCGAAAAGAACAACTGCAGCAAAGCCAGGCCTTGCAAGACGAACTGCGCCGCATGGCCAGTGGCAAGCCTTATGATGCACACACCCCCGAGATGCGGGCCTGGCGGGCAGAGGTGAAGCTGCTGCTCAAGAAAATCAACATCACCGACTATCAGACACCGGCCATGTTCGAGGCCATACGCGAACTCCTGCCCAATTCGGCTCCCAACGTCTATGTGGAGCCGCCATTCTATTGCGACTATGGCACCCAGATTTTCGCCGAAGAGGGCGTGTACATCAATTTCGGGAGCATCATCCTCGATGGTGGTGGGGTATACATCGGCCGCAAGACACTTATCGCCCCGGGCGTGCACATATATACTGCCGAACATCCCACCGATGCCGACGAGCGCGACAAATATGAGATGTGCCGGCCTGTGCATATCGGCGAGCGCTGTTGGATAGGTGGCGATGTGACCATCTGTCCCGGAGTGACCATCGGCGACAGGACGGTCATTGGGGCTGGTTCGGTGGTGATACACGACATTCCTGCCGACTGCGTGGCTGTAGGCAACCCCTGCAGAGTCATCAAGCGGGTCAATGGCGAGAAGGCCTGACCTACAAAAAGTGGAGCGAAAGCGACACTTCAATGAATGTGAAATCAATGACTACATATCCGATCCTTGACGCTCAACTGGGAGTAATCCTCTCGTGCAGCACGGCGCCTGATACCACCGCGTGGAACCTGCCATCGGTGATATCTTTCGATAAGACCGTCTCTGCCGAGAGACTGTTCCAGGCTGTCTGCGACATCTGCAAGTGTCGCACGGAGTTGCATGTGCAGTTTGTCAGGACAGAGGAAGGGACCATACTGCAATATGCCGATAACGCCATGGAAATTCCTGTGCGCCACACCAAAATGAGTGACAGCCAGGCGCAGGAGTATATGGAGCATGGCTTTGTGCGGCCCTTCAGGCTCTTCAGCCATCAGCCGCTCTGCCGGTTCGAGATTGTGGAGACGGAGCAACGGACATTGTTGTTGAGCGACCTTCATCACAGCATTGCCGATGGGTTCACTGTGGCCGGACGGCTGATAGGCTCCGACCTGCCAGAGGCCTATGGCGGGAACCTGCTCCGTGAACCGAGGATGACCATGTTCGATTGGGCCCGACGCGAGCAAGAGGATATGCTGACGCCGGCCTATACCCGTGCGAAAGAATATTTCCATGCGCTGTTTGCTGCGACCGAGGCCACACGGCTTGCGGCCGTCGGCGCGCAGGTGGGTGGAAAGGAAATCATGGAAACGGTATCACTGAGGATGGACGAGGTGGACGGGTGGTGTGCCCGCCATCATGTGTCGGCCTACCATTTCTTGATGGCGGCTTTCTGCCTGACGCTGAGCAAATTGTCGCATCAGAAGAAAGTGGTGTTCTGCACCCTCAACCATGGCCGGTACGACAAGAAACTGGGCGAGGCCTATGGCATGTTTGTCAATACCGTGCCCTTCATCGCCGAAATCAATCCCTTGACTACCATCGATGAGCTGATGGCACAGGTAAGAAAGCGGCTGGTCGACAACTACCGCCACCGCACTTATCCTTTCACGCATTTCTGCTCCGATATGGGACTGGTGCCCACCATCACCTTCGGTTTTCAGAGCAATGGAATATTGGAGCAGACCATCATCGACGGAAGGCGGTTCAAGGGAGCGCAGCTGTTGCGCCCCGATTCGAGAAGTGACCTCAGTGTGATGGTCTACTCATCTGGCGACGAATATGAGATAAGGGTGGAGGCCTGCGATGCCCTGTATGGCAAGGCCGACCTGAGAAGATTTGGCCAGGCCATGGCTCATTGCGTATCACATCTGATGCGGAATGAGGGCCAGCCAATAGGCGAGGTCGACCTCATTGACGATGCCCAGAAAACAGCCATACTGAGCCTTTCGGCAGGTGAGCGGCATGCCTCCACACCTCTCTCCACCATCATCGGCATGTTCGTGAGCCAGGCGGCAGCCACTCCCGATGCGATAGCCGTCGACGATGCTACAGAACGGCTGACGTATAGGGAATTGGAACTCCAGACGCGGTCGCTTGCCCATGCTTTGGTGGGCGAGGGCGTGAGGAATGGCACGTTTGTGGGTATCGACACCACGCCGTGCGTGGCCTTCCTCGTCGCGGCTTTGGCCGTCATGAGGGCGGGCGGGACTTATGTGCCTGTAGATGCCCAACTGCCTCCCAAGCGTAGACAGCACATCCTCGACGATGCCGGAATACGGTTGGTCATAGATGCGGCCTACGTCAGAAAGCATGCTTTGGCCGATGAGGCGTCAAAGCCCATCGACTTGTCATCACCCGGCCACACGGCATATATGATTTACACCTCAGGCACCAGTGGCATGCCGAAAGGGGTGGTCATAGGGCATGCCGCACTGTCCAACCTCATCAGTTTTTGTGTCAGGCGCTGGCCGCTCACTGAGCGCAGCCGCATCGCCTGCCATTCCACATTTGCCTTCGATGCTTCGGTCGAAGACTTGTTTCCTGTCTTGTCGGTAGGGGGATGCGTGGTGATTGTACCCGAGGGTATCAGGACAGATTTCGATGCCCTGGCGGCCTTCATGCGGAAACATCAGGTCACGGGAGGATGCCTGGCCACAAGGTTCGGCGTGGCCATGGCCGAGACGCATCTTCTGGATGTGGACTATATCTGTCTCGGTGGCGAGCGGCTGACGTCGAACCCTCGCGTCAGGGGAAGAGTATACAACACATACGGTCCGACGGAGTTCACCGTCGATGCCACCTATTTCGAGCTTGAGAAAGACCGTCGTTACGACCCTGTGCCCATCGGGCGTCCGCTCGACAACTGCCACGCCTTTGTGGTCGACCCCTATGGTTGCTTGCTGCCGCAGGGGGCAGTCGGCGAACTGTGGCTCGCCGGACCGCAGGTGGCGGAAGGTTATTGGAATGCTCCGGCGCTGACCGCGGAGAAGTTCACCCGATGCTCTTTCCACGACGCAACGGTCTTTCATACCGGCGACTTGGCGAGATGGAACGAAGACGGACTACTTGAGTATGTGGGGCGTATCGACCATCTGGTGAAGATCGATGGCATGCGCATCTCACTCGACGAGATAGAAGCGTGTCTTCTCGATATTCCTGCTGTCGACGAGGCGGTGGTAGTGACACGCGAGGTGAATGGAAAACCTCAGATTCAGGCTTTCTTCACCTCCATAGAACAAGTCGATGTCGATGAGATTAGGGAGAAACTCAGCGAGTCGTTGCCCCCGCAGATGATTCCACGGCAATTGGTGCGACTGGAGAAGATGCCCACCACGCCTTCCGGGAAAATCGACCGCCTCGGCCTGCGTGTCGAAACGTCTGCAAATGTGGTCGCTCCGGCCAACGCGTCGGAATGGATGCTGTGCCAGCTGATGGCCAACGTGCTCGGAGCCGATAGGGTGGGGCCCGATGACGATTTCTTTGCCTGTGGCGGAACATCGCTCGGCGCCATGCAAATGGTGGCGGAAGCACGGAAATGCGGAATAGCTCTCGCCTATGACAATATCTTCGCTCACCCCACGCCCAGGTCGCTGAGCGCTTGTGTCGACAATGGCGGTGGCAACAGCCTGTATGATACTGGCCATTACGATTACCATACCATCAACCAGTTTCTTGCAGGCAATGCGGTGTGTGGCGGTAGGTCCTTCCCCGATGGCGGAACCCTGTTGCTTACCGGAGCCACGGGATTCCTGGGCGCTCATGTGCTTGCCCGGTTCCTCGGCGCAAAATCGTGGAGGGTGGTCGCCCTGGTACGGGCAGGTGACCTTCAGGAAGCCTGGCAACGGTTGAGAGACAGGTGGACCTATTATTTCGGACAACAGACTCTTGAGACAGAAAGACTCCATGTGGTATGTGGCGACCTTGCCCAGCCTTCTTCCTTGACCGAACTGGAGAAGGTGGCGTTCGATGTCGTTGTGAATTGTGCGGCCGATGTGCGCTATTTTGCCAACGACGACCATATCATGCAGGTCAACGCCCATTGGGTGGAACACTTGACGAGGCTGTGCCTCGAGAAAGGGGCGCGGCTGGTACAGGCTTCCACGCTGAGCATAGCCGGAGTGGATGCCTCGGGTGGCATGTCGGCCATATCGTCCACGGTGCTCGACAGGCATCAGTGGTTCGTCGACCAGTATTCATACTCCAAATTCCTGGCAGAGCGGACCATTCTTGAACGTATGGCGCACGATGGGCTTCAGGCATGCATCATCAGAATGGGATATCTGGCCCCACGCACTGTGGATGGAAAGGTTTCTGTCAATGCCGACGCGAATATGCTGTTCTCGCTGCTGAAGGCGATGGCCGATGTGGGAGGATGTCCGGAGTCGGCCCAGCGGTTGGAGGTGGTATGGGCGCCTGTCGATGTCGTGGCCGAAAGCGTATTCCGTCATACGGTAGCTTGCCCGTCGCGCCCCGTAGTCGATGTGGAGGGAATGGAACGATGCAGTCTGAAACACCTCGCCGACCGGTATGCTGGGAGGGTGTTGCCCCTGTGGATGGATGAGGATTTCCGCCAAAAGGCCTCCCGCCAACTGAAGACAGGCTTGTGGATGCTCCTGTTCCCCTATCTGAGTAAAGATGCTTAGCTCTACTTTAGCCAGTTGAAAGGAGTGCAGATAATTAAATGACTTTAAGAACCCTATAACAACAATCAATGAGCCCATTCTGGTGGATCCTGGCTATTGTCTGCACTCCTGCAACTCCTGAACTTCTGAACTCCTGGAGTTGAGCGAATGCGAAACATAAAAAATGAGTATGAGAAAATATGCCTTGTTTTTCGATATTGACGGGACGCTGGTGAGTTTCAATACCCACCAGATTCCTCCCTCTACGATTTTGGCTTTGACCCAGGCCAAGGCCAATGGCCATAAGGTGTTCATCGCCACGGGGAGACCACCGCTGATCATCACCAATCTCGGAGACATCGAGCACCTGATTGATGGGTATGTGACCATCAATGGCGCACTGTGCTTCATTGGCAACGAGGTGGTCAGGTGCAGGGAGATTGCTCCCGAAGAGGTTCATGCGGTGGTGGGCGATGCCCAGGATAACCACTATGGGCTTATCGTTATAGGCGAGAGCGACATGGCTGTGCTCGACCCTCATGGCGAGGTGGACCGGATATTCAGGCAAGAACTGGCGGTGGAGAACCTCGGCCTGGCAAAGCCGTTGGACATGGTCCTCAGGCAACGTATCCTGCAACTCACGGCATTCTTCACCGCAGATTATGAGCAAGGACTCATGCCGCGCATCCCGGGATGTATTTCCGGACGATGGCATCCGGCTTTCACTGACATCACGGCGCAGGATGCCGACAAAGGCAAGGGCATCCTCGCGATGGCGGCCCACCTCGGCCTCGACCCTCATTGCACCATGGCCTTCGGCGATGGTGGCAACGACACCTCTATGATAAAAGCGGCTGGCGTTGGCGTGGCCATGGGCAATGCGCTCGATTCGCTGAAACAAGAGGCCGACTATACCACTACCTCGGTCGATGACAACGGCATACTGAATGCGCTCCGCCATTTCAGTCTGGTGTAGCCGAGGAGTTGGAATGCCCATGAAGTTCAGCATTATCAGCACTTTAACAGAAGTTACAGGAGTTCTGAAGTTCAGGAGTTCAGACATTACCACAGCAAATGGCCATTGAGCTATTAAGGTGAGCGGATGCCGTACTTCAACACTATTATAAAGCCTCTAATTCAAAAATAATGTCGTTTCCGTAGAAAAACGGTTTTCTGGATTGTCTATAGATGTAGAAGTCCCCTGATAGGAGAACAAAAACGACATTGGAATGATTGACAATACGACAGTTAAAAAAAGCGACCCACCGATGGGAAAAACGATGCCTACCAGTTTTTTGGAACGCAAACTATTGGTGCAAAGACTTTTCCGCCAGTACTACAGCGAGATGATTCATCTGGCCAGGACTTTGCTGTATACTGACGAAGAAGCCGAGGACGTGGTACAAGACGTGTTTGTGCGGCTTATGGAGATTGATATCCTACCCATGGCCGAGAAGACAAGAGCCTACTTGCTGACGGCAGTGCGCAATGGCTGCATGAATCGCATCAAGCAGAAAAGTGTGACAGAAAAGGTCAAGAACCTGTATTCCGTGGAAGTTGACACCGGCTCTCATGATACGGCAGATCATCTGGCCACCATCGATGCCATACGCGGTTACGCCGAACAGCATCTCAAAGAGCCTCACCGCACCATCTTCCGCCTGCGCTTCGAGGAAGACCTGAAACTGAAGGAAATCGCCCAACGCCTGAACATGAACCTGAAGACTGTGTTCAAGTATCTTAGTCAATCTATCCAAAGCGTTCAAAAACATTTCAGAAACTAACACCATTGGTTATGGAAACGAATCCCAACATTACCCGTTTGCTGGAAATGCTCGAAAACCCCGAGGCATATACCGAGCAAGAAATCCTCGACATCATCAACATCGACGAGGATACACGCGAGGCATACCGACAGATGGTGGCTGCCAAGCAGGGCTACCGGCACAAGCAGACTGCCCAAGATGCAGATGCCGACGCCGCCTGGCAGCGCTTTGAGACAGAGAGACTGCAAGACGACAGCGCGAAGACTGTCACAATCAGTTCTTTTCCCCACAATTCTACACCCCATTCACGGCTCAAGAAGATTGCAGCCTCGTTCATTGGCTTGCTCGTTGTCTCGGGCATTGCCTTTGCCGCCGTCTATCTCATTCGCCAGAGTCCGGCAACACCAACACCGGTACCTCAGACCGAACAGACCGAACAGACCGTCATCACGGAGGAACCCTCCGACACCATACCCACCGATACGCTCAAGACCGACACTCCCTTGGAGCCCGTCGTCTACGACAACATCCCTCTCGAGAAAATGCTGTCTGAAATCGTGACCCATTACGATGCCGAGGTGGTGTTCAGGAACACCAATGCCCGTCAACTCCGTTTCCATTTTGTCTGGAATCCCGAACAGGGACTGGAAAAAGTGGTGGAAACGCTCAACCACTTCGAGCATCTGCACGTCGATTTGCAAGGTAACCAATTAATAGTGGAGT
Source organism: uncultured Prevotellaceae bacterium (assembly GCA_900320585.1). GTDB lineage: Bacteria > Bacteroidota > Bacteroidia > Bacteroidales > Bacteroidaceae > Prevotella. Next base: position 9,576 of record ONSV01000101.1, read on the forward strand.
AACGGCCATGAGACGTATCATTTTTATCCTCCTCGCTTGCCTGCTGACTACAGCCATGCAAGCCCAGCGTGTCACGCACACCTACAACAATGTCTCGCTCTCAGACGCCCTGCGACAACTGAGCGAGGAGCAGCATGCCTACACCATCTATTTTCTCTACAACGAACTGGAGGACTTCCGCGTCACCACCACTGTCAGAAACAAGACCTTGCCCGAGGCCATTCAGCAGGTGATAGGATTCTATCCCATCCGCATGACT
>ONSV01000071.1 GCA_900320585.1 uncultured Prevotellaceae bacterium
ACGGGCGCACCCAGGGGGGCAGCAATGCCGAGGTGGTCATCGCCGATGCATGCGTGAAAGGCCTCGAGGGCATCGACTATGAGCTGGCGCTCGATGCCATGCTCAAGGATGCTACCGTGCCGCCGGGTGGCAATGAGGAGAAAGAGGGTAGGGGTGGACTCCACGAGTACAACACGCTGGGGTATATCCCCTATGGCATCGACAGGGCAGGAAACCGCACCATCGAGTACGCGTTCTGCGATTTCTGCATCGCGCAGGTGGCCAAACGCCTGGGCTACGACGACATCGCCGGGGAGTATATGCGGAAGGCTGACAACTGGAAGAATCTCTGGCGGGCCGACTACGAATACGATGGCATGAGGGGATTCGTCATGCCGAAAGACCGTGACGGACAGTGGCTCGACAGCGTGCCCTGGGGACATTCCAAGGTCTTCCATCCACGCATTCCCTACACGCCGGTCACCAAAGTAGCGCCATGGTATCTGCCCTGGTGGTCAACGTTCTTCTATGAGGCCACGTCGGAGGAATACTCGCTGAGCATCCCTCACGATGTGCCGGGACTCATCGAGGCTTGTGGCGGCGAGGAGGCATTCCGCGAACGGCTCGACTCGTTCTTCCATAAAGGCTATTACAATGTGGCCAACGAACCGTCGTTCCTCACACCTTGCCTCTACCACTGGATAGGCCGTCCCGACCTGAGCACGCTGCGGGTGCATCGGATAATCGAAGCCAACTACACCGACCAGCCCGACGGACTGCCGGGGAATGATGACTCGGGAGCCATGTCCTCCTGGCTGGCTTTCCACATGATGGGGCTTTATCCCAACGCAGGTCTCGACTATTACTTGCTCATCATCCCCGTGCTCGGCGGTGGCTATGCCATGACTTTGCCCAATGGAAGAAACCTTGAGGTAGAGGTGAGAGGCAGGGGAAACACCTACGACTACGCCACCCTCAACGGCATACGTCTCGATGACGCACGCATCACCCACGCCCAACTCATGCAGGGAGGAAAACTCACGTTCTATACGAAGAAGACGAAACCGCTCCCATATCGCGCCCCGGCACCCACCAGGTGCTCTGTGTCCCGGAAGATGGCAGCCCCGTTCTTCCAAGGCAACGTTGCTTACACCCTCAACCGGCAGTTCCGCACGTGGCCGCTCACCATGTCGTGGCTCGACGACACGTTGTGCGTGACGTGTAAGGAGGCCAACTACGTCATCCCCCGCGAGGTGGTGGAAAATGGTAGTGGCTTCGCATGGGAGAGTCCGCAGACCGACGACGTCACACATCAGGCCAAAGGCACGTTCTGCTTCATCTCCCGCAAGGCGCTCGACAGCCTCTTGCGGGACGGATGGTTCGTCTACGACGATATCACCTGGCGACGGGTGAGCCAGACGGATAAGGAAATCGTGGTGCGTGCCGACACCGACCGCACCCTGATGACCATCTCGCTCCGGCATCCACTGCCTTTGGTGATGGAGATGAAGGGCAACCCGTTGGGTATTGACTGGAAAATAACCGAAAATGAATAGATGGAATAAAACTGCTTGGACCATCCTTCTATGGATGGCGGCCTTGGGAGCAATGGCGCAGAAGTCGTTCTCCGAGATGGGTGGGGTGTATTATGCCTATCCAGTGACTGAGAATGTAGAACCCATAACGGTGCCCGATGGCTATCAGCCATTCTATATCTCGCATTACGGCCGTCATGGTTCGAGATGGCTGCCTGCCGACAGCCGGTATGAGTGGGTGTTGCGGCATTTCGACGACGACAGCAACCTCACGGCAGCCGGAAAACGGTTGAAGAAACAACTGGGCAAGGTGTGGAAAAACGCAAGAGGAAACGGCGGACAACTCACACCGCTCGGTCACCAACAGCATCGCGACATCGCCAAAAGAATGGTCGAGAACTTCGCCGGGGTGTTCGACGAGGGGGCGCGGGTGAACGCCTGGTCGAGCGTGGTCAACCGATGCCGTCAGAGCATGCTGGCATTCACCGGACAACTCCAGCGGCTGCGCCCGTCGGTTCCCGTACATGCCGTCACCGATTCGGCCGACATGCGCTGGATAGCATATAAATCGCCCGAGATGCGGCGCCTTGAGGAGAGCACCTCGTTCGCCAAGATGAAAGGCTCGCCCGACAGGCTGATGGGCTTGCTCTTCCGCGACCCTAATGCTGTCGCCGACCCCGTGACTCTCTGCTCCGAACTGCACACCATAGCCTCCGACATGCAGGACGTGCAACTTCCGATCGACCTCTTCTACCTGTTCTCTTACGATGAGTCGATGGACATCTATCAGTGCAACAACGAGCGGATGATGTTCCGCAATGGCAACAACCCGCTTGCGGCCGGCGTGCCTGCAAGGAGCGCGGTTCCGCTGTGGATGCAAATCGAGGCGCAGGCCGACAAGGCCATCGCCTCGGGCGGAAAAGGGGCCGACCTGAGGTTCGGCCACGACACCAACCTCATGAACCTGCTTGCCCTGATGAGGGCCTCGGTCACCGACAGCGGACGCATGGACGAGATATTGCCCATGGCTGCCAACTTGCAGATGGTGTTCTACCGCAATGCCGCTGGCGACGTGCTCGTCAGGCTCCTGCACAATGAGCGCGATTTCTCGTTGCCTATTGCCCTTGCCTACGACCATCTCTATCGGTGGACCGACATCAGGCAGATGATGCAGGCACGCATCCACCGCCTCGGACACCTGACACAGCTCAACGCCGTCAACACGATGGTGGGAACGGCGCAGGCCAATACCTCGTCGGCCGGACTCTTCGGAAAGGGGAGCGAGGAGCATGGGCAGACGCTGCCGGCCGTGCTCATGCCCAACGGACAGAACTTCTGGACTCCCCAGACACAGGACACGGAGAAGAAGTGCGTGGCGCCCTACTACTATGCCGACACGCTCTTCCTGGGATTCCGCAACTCGCACTGGCTGGTGGGCGGATGTACCCAGGACTATGGGTCGGCCACCGTCTCGGTGCTGGGTGGGAAATTGCGCACTACCGTCGCCAAGAGGGCTACGCCTTTCAGTCACGAGCAGGAGGTGTCGCATCCGCATTACTATGCGGTGCAACTGCCCGATGAGCATCTCAAGGTAGAAATCACGGCCTCGCTCCATGGGGCTATCATGAGAGTCACGCCAGATTGCGACCAGAGGGTGTATGTGGTGGTCAATCCCAACAGCGATGAGAATCAGGGCGAGGTGTGGCTCGACTCGGTACGCAACGAGGTGTATGTGGCCAACCCCGTGCACCGCATCTATCAGGGATGGGGCGAGGAGGCGGGCTTCAGCGGACACCTGCTGCTCTCGTTCTCACAGTCTCCGGCAGACGGCGACTGCTATATCGGCAAGTATGCCAATGCCAATGCCACGCATATCAAGGGCATGGCCAAGACTGGGGCATGGGTGGCTTTCGACGGCAAGGCCGGGCAAACCATCGAGGTGAGGATGGCATCGTCGTTCACCTCGCTGGGCGAATGCCGCATAAACATGGCCGCCGAGGTTGAGGGGGTGTCGTTCGAGCAGATGATGGACCGTGCCGCCGAGGCATGGATAGACCGATTCCATACCATCGATGTGGAGGATGCCGACACGGCCGAGGTCAACCAGTTCTATGGCGCGCTCTACCGTGCCTCGTTCCTGCCGCGCCTGCTCAGCGATGCCGACGGTTTCTATCCCCGCTTTGCCGATGGCCAACCCTTGAGGGGTGACCAGCCGCGATACACCGACTTCTCGATGTGGGACACCTACCGCGCCCTCCATCCGCTCTACAACATCTTGCTGCCCACGCTTTCGCAACATATGATGCAGTCGCTGGTGGGGATGGCCGAGGAGGGTGGATGGTTGCCCATCTTCCCGTGCTGGAACTCCTATACGGCGGCAATGATTGGCGACCACTGCGCGGTGGCCCTGGCCGACGCCTATGTGAAGGGCATCAGGGGGTTCGATGCCGAGAAGGCTTATCGGTATATGAGAAAGAACGCGTTCTCGTCGCCCGACTCTCCCCAGGAATATGCCAATGGCATGGGACGAAGGGCGCTGCAGTCGTATCTCAAGTATGGATTCATACCGATGGAGGATGGGGTGAAGGAGGCTTTCCACAACGACGAGCAGACCTCGCGGACACTGGAGTATGCCTTCGACGACTTTGCCGTGGCACAGATGGCGAAGGCCCTGGGGCACAACGACGACTACCTGCTGCTGAGCAAAAGGGCTGACAACTGGCGCAATGTCATCAACCCGCTTACGGGATATGCCGATGGCCGTCACCAGAACGGACGCTTTGAGAACAACACCGACCTCGTTCACCGGAAGAGTTTCATCACCGAGGGGGCAACGTGCCATTACACCTGGTATGTGCCCCACGACCCCGACGGTCTCATCGGCCTCATGGGAGGCAAGACACGGTTCGTAGAGAAACTCGACTCCATGTTCACCGAGGGAAGATACTGGCATGGCAATGAGCCGTGTCACCAAATCGCGTATATGTTCGACTATGCCGGGCGCCCCGACCTCACGCGGAAATGGGTGAGCCACATCATGCGCACAGAGTACAACGACTCGCCAGGAGGACTTTCGGGCAACGACGACGCCGGACAGATGTCGGCCTGGTACGTGTTCTCGGCCATGGGATTCTATCCCGTCTGTCCTGCCTCCACGCAGTATATGCTGGGAACCACGCGGTTCGACCGCGTGAGGCTGAACCTGGAGAACGGCCGCACGTTCACCATCGTGGGGAAGACCGGCGACAATACTCCCGCCACGCTCAACGACAAGCCGTTGGCGGAATACGCCATATCGCACCAGAACATCGTCAATGGCGACTCATTGGTGCTGCCGAAAACCAAGTAAATACACAAAAACAGATTGCTATGAGAAAAATTATCCTGTCATTCTCCCTGCTCCTCTTCGCCGTCACCATGATGGCAAATCCGGTCGACGACATGCTCGAGCGCATTGACAAGGGAGCATCGGCCAAGTTCAAGACACAGCTCGTGAAGGGCAATACCGATTTCTTCGAACTCGACCAGAATGGAAAGAAGGTGGTGGTGAGGGGAAACTCGTGGGTGAACATCGCCACGGGGGTGAACTGGTACCTGAAATACTATGCCGGCATACATCTCTCATGGAACGGCATGAGGGCAAAACTGCCAGCGGTGTTGCCGCCCGTGGAGAAGGCCGAACGGCATGAGACTGACCTCAAGCTGAGGTATGACTTCAACTACTGCACGTTCTCCTATTCCATGGCTTTCTGGGACTGGGACAGGTGGCAGGAGGAAATCGACTGGATGGCCCTGCATGGGGTGAACATGCCCTTGGCTATCGTGGGCGAGGAGTGCGTGTGGCGCAATATGCTGCTCCGGCTGGGTTACTCCGAGGAGGAGGTGGGACGGTTCATCGCCGGACCGGCTTTCCTCGCCTGGTGGGAGATGAACAACCTGGAAGGGTGGGGCGGACCGCTCCCGCAATCATGGTACGCACGACAGGAGAAGCTGCAGCGGCAGATCCTGGCAAGGATGAGGCAATGGGGAATGACACCCGTGCTGCCCGGCTACTCGGGCATGGTGCCCCACGACGCCAAGGAGAAACTGGGACTCGACGTGGCCGATGCCGGACTGTGGAACGGATTCCAGCGACCGGCCAACCTGATGCCTACCGACCCGAGGTTCATGGAGATTGCCGATGCCTACTACAGCGAACTGACGCGACTCTTCGGTAAGGCCGATTACTATTCGATGGACCCCTTCCATGAGAGCAACGATGACAGCCGCATCGACTATGCCGAGGCGGCGAAGGCCATCAACAGTGCGATGAAGAAGGCCAATCCCAAGGCGGTGTGGGTAGTGCAGGGATGGACGGAGAACCCCAGGCCGCAGATGCTCGACGCGCTCAGCACCGACGACGTGGTGGTGCTCGACCTCTTCAGCGAGTGCCGGCCCATGTGGGGCGCTCCCTCGATTTGGCACCGCGAGAAGGGTTACGGCGACCACAAGTGGCTCTTCTGCCTGCTCCAGAATTTCGGGGCCAATGTGGGGCTCCACGGACGCATGGACCAACTGCTGCAGAATTTCTACTCCACCAAGACCAATCCGCTGGCAAGGCATATCAGTGGCATCGGATTCACCATGGAGGGCTCGGAGAACAACCCCGTGATGTTTGAGCTGATGAGTGAGCTGCCCTGGCGCCCACAGCCCTTCACCAAGGAGGAGTGGATAGACAACTATGTGAGGGCACGGTATGGACAGACCGACCCCGATGTGCTGAATGCATGGCATGTCCTGGTGGGCAGCATCTACAACTGCCCGGTGGGCAACAACCAGCAGGGACCGCACGAGAGCATCTTCTGCGGACGGCCCACTCTCAACAACTTCCAGGCTTCCAGCTGGTCGAAGATGAGAAACTACTACGACCCTGAAGACACGAGAAAGGCGGCCCTGCTGATGACCAAGGCGGCTGAGAAGTTCGTGGGAAACAACAATTTCGAGTACGACCTCGTGGATATCGTGCGCCAGGCGCTGGCCGACCAGGCGCGCATCCAATATCAGCGCACCATCGCCGACTACAAGGCTTTCTCCAGAAAGGAGTTCGAGCGCGACAGCAAGCGCTTCCTCGACATGCTCGCCATGCAAGACCAGCTCCTGGGCACGCGCAGTGAGTTCCGTCTGGGCACGCGCCTCTCGCAGGCAAGGGCATGTGGCAACACAGACGAGGAGCGGAACCTCTACGAGTGGAACGCAAGGGTGCAAATCACCACGTGGGGCAACCGCTACTGTGCCGACACGGGCGGACTGCACGACTACGCCCACAAGGAGTGGCAGGGACTGCTTGCCGACTTCTATGCCGTGAGGTGGAAGACCTACTTCGATGCGCTCAGTCAGCAGATGCGGCAGATGACGCTTCCCAACCCCGAGATGCTGGGAACGGGAACCAACAGCAACAAGACGGCCGACGAGCTCTTCCAGATGGCGCTGCCACAGGAGGTGACCATCGACTATTACGCCATAGAGGAGCCATGGACGCTACAGCACAATGCCTATGGCGCCGAACCGGTGGGCAGTCCGGTGGAAATGGCCCGGAAAGCGATGTCGCTCATTCAGTAATCAACCAAGAAAAACAATATGACTACACAGAAGCAACGCCTCCTCTCGCTCGATATCCTCAGGGGTATCACTGTCGCGGGAATGATTATGGTGAACAACGGTTACATGGAGTCGTTCGAGATGCTCGAGCACTCCGAGTGGAATGGAATGACGCCATGCGACCTCGTGTTCCCCTTCTTCCTCTTCATCATGGGTATCTCCACCTATCTCTCGCTGTCGAAATACCAGTTCCAGCCCACAAAGAAGGTGATTTGGAAAATCCTGAAACGAACCGTACTGCTGTTCCTCATCGGACTGGCCATACACTGGTTCGCACATGCCATCGACGGCGATTTCTGGTGCTTCCCGCATCTGCGCATCTGGGCGGTGCTCCAACGAATAGCGCTGTGCTACGGCATCGTGTCGCTCTTCGCCATTTTCGTCTCCCACAAATGGGTGGTGCCCGCCATCGTCGTGCTTCTGGCCATCTATTCGGCCATCCTCATCCTGGGCAACGGCTATGCGCAGGATGGGTCGAATATCCTGGCAAGGGTCGATATCGCCCTCTTCGGTTCCGAGCATCTCTACCACAAGGGACCGGTCGACCCTGAAGGGCTCTTGGGCACCATCTCCTCGGTGGCGCATGTGCTCATCGGTTTCTATTGCGGAATGAGAATGAAGAAGGCCGATACGGTCAACCAGAAGGTCATCAGTTTCTTCTTCATCGGCACGATACTGGTGTTCGCCGGTTATCTCCTGTCCTACGGACTGCCGCTCAACAAGCGGATTTGGAGCCCAAGCTATGTGCTGGTGACCTGCGGACTGGCATCGCTCCTCCAGGGACTGCTGATGGTCGTCATCGACGTGAGGGGAAAGAAGCAGTGGTGCACCTTCTTCAAGGTCTTTGGCATCAACCCGCTCTTCATCTATGTGGCAAGCGAGGTGCTGGCTATCCTTCTGGGACATATCGGGGTGAGCAACGCGGTGTTCAGTGGCATCCATGCCGTCATACCTGCCGTGAAATGGGCTTCCCTCACCTATGCGGTCTACTTCGTACTCCTGAACTATATCCTGGGGTATATCTTGTACAAGCGCAACATTTATATCAAACTATAGGAAAATGAGAAAACTTTTGCTCACGATGATGCTTTCCTTGGCGGCTGTGGCCTATGCCGACGGAAGGAAAGAACTGATTCTCGACAAGGGATGGCTGTTCTCGCGCGACAGCGTGGAGTGGAAACAGGTCACTGTTCCACACGACTGGGCCATCAGCGGACCCTTCGACAAGAAGTGGGACCTGCAATTTGTGGCCATCGAACAGAATGGCGAGAAAGAGAAAACCGAGAAGTCGGGCCGTTCGGGTGCCCTCCCCTGGATAGGAAAGGGATACTACCACACTACCGTCAGCATCGACCAACTGCCGGCTTCGGCTGTCCTCGTCTTCGACGGGGCGATGAGCGAGCCTGTGGTGCGCGTGAATGGAAAGGTGGCAGGATATTGGGCCTATGGGTACAACGCCTTCAGGCTTGACGTGGCAAGGCTCCTCAGACAGGGAACCAATACCATCGACGTGACGCTCAACAATATGGAGGAGAGCAGCCGATGGTATCCGGGTGGAGGCATCTACCGTCCCGTGAAGCTCATCCTGGGCGAGAGCACGCTCATCGACGACTGGGCCACCTTCTGCTATACCTTGGGTGTGGAGAACGATGTGGCCAACCTCAGCGTGCAGACCACCCTATGGAATGTATCGCACAAAGACAACCTCTTTGTCGAGGTGGCGCTCTTCGACCAGAAGGGGTCAAGGGTGGCGGCCATCCATTCAAGTCCCGACAGCCAGAACAAGGTTAAGGATGTCTTGCAAGTGAGGAAGCCCAAACTGTGGTCGCCTGAGTCGCCTTATCTCTACAATATGGAGGTGAGCCTCTACCGCGGCCTGCAGCTCATCGACCGGAAAGTGTCGAAAATAGGCATCCGGACGGTAAAGGTGAGCAAGGAAGGGGGATTCCAACTCAACGGGCAGACAAGGAAAATCAAAGGGGTGTGCCTGCACCACGACCTCGGCCCTCTGGGCGCGGAGGTGAACAAGGCGGCGCTCATCAGGCAGATACGCACCATGAAGGATATGGGATGCGATGCCATCCGCACGGCGCACAACATGCCCTCCACCTGGCAGATGGAAATCTGCGACTCGATGGGAATGATGGTCATGGCCGAGAGCTTCGACATGTGGATTTACCCCAAGTGCAAGAACGGGTATGCCAGGTTCTTCAAGAAGTGGAGCGACCGCGACATCACCAACCTCGTGCTCAACCACCGCAACCATCCTTCCATCATCATGTGGAGCATCGGAAACGAGATTCCCGAACAGTGGAGCGAGGAGGGCAGGGAGATTTCCCGCCACCTGCAGCAGCTCTGCCACGACCTTGACCCGTCACGGCCGGTAACACAGGGGATGGACAGGGCCGACGCCGCGCTGAAGTCGGGCTTCGCCCAGGTAATGGACGTGCCGGGATTCAACTACAGGGTGCACAAATACGAGAACAACATCAAGCAACTGCCACAGGGCTTCCTCCTGGGCTCTGAGACGGCTTCGACCGTGAGCTCACGAGGGGTATACAAATTCCCCGTCGAGGTGTCCAACCACCAGGTGTATCCCGACGGACAGTGCTCGAGTTATGATACGGAGTATTGCTCTTGGAGCAACCTGCCCGACGACGACTGGAAGATGCAGGACGACCACGACTGGGTAATCGGCGAGTTCGTGTGGACGGGCTACGACTATCTGGGCGAGCCTACGCCCTATGATGAGTACTGGCCGTCGAGAAGCAGCTATTTCGGCATCTGCGACCTGGCCGGACTGCCCAAAGACCGCTATTTCCTTTACCGTAGCAGGTGGAACACGAAAGAGCATACCATCCATCTCCTGCCTCACTGGACTTGGCCCGACCGGAAGGGAAAGGTCACTCCGGTATACTGCTATACCGACTGCCCGTCGGCCGAACTCTTCGTCAATGGGGTGAGCCAGGGCAGGGTATTCAAGGACAGGAATTCCAGGCTCGACAGATACCGCTTGCGCTGGAACAACGTGGTCTACCAGCCCGGTGAGATAAAGGTGGTGGCCTATGATGCCAACTCGCAGGTGGTAGGCGAGCAGGTGGTGCGCACGGCAGGAAAGCCTGAGCGCCTGGTGCTCGAAACCGACAGGAAAACCATCGCGGCCGATGGCAACGACCTGGCGTTCGTCACGGTGTCGCTCCGCGATGCGAATGGCACTCTCATTCCCGATGCCGACAACCAGCTGACGTTCGAGGTGTCAGGGGCCGGCGCGTTCAAGGCGGCATGCAACGGCGATGCCACATCGCTCGAACCGTTCACACAACCCACCATGCGCCTCTTCCATGGCCAACTGGTGGTGGTGCTTCAGGCCGCCAATTACATGGGCGATATCCGCCTGGTGGTGAGGGATGCCAAAAACAAGGACTTCGTGGCCGAGACCCTCGTCTCCGTCAAGTAAAAAAGGTGCTCACACCTTCCTCGCACTCAGTTTCTCCGTAAGCCGCGCTTTTGGCGCGGCCTCAAATCCCCAAGCTAAACCCATGCTCAATGCCGCTCAACGACGGCATTGAGCATTTTTTTCCATTCCACGAGGCAGTCAAACCATTCCTTGGCACTGTGCACGCCAAAGGTCTCGTTGTCGCTGCCAAAGGTTATGAAGTAGGTAAGCGACCGGCCTGGTACGCCTATCACATAAGGATAATTGTCCTTGTTGGCGGGCAGCTCGCTCACCACATTCTTGCTCGGAATGCAGATGCCCAGGCCCACGGTCTCGCGCTTGTGGCCGGCAGAGTCTTTCTCCGACACAGGCCAGTCGGTGCCCCAGCATCCGCGGAGGCCCTGCTTGTCGCTGAACTCAGTGGAGTTCTTCACATTGATGATGCCGGTGGCAAATTTCAAGTCGGCTACATCACGGCTGAAACCGACGTCCACCCGGCAGTCACGCCTGCCGGCATAGAGGGTGTAGTGGGTGGTCATGGTCACAGGGGTGGTGGCACCCGTGGGGAGCCAATCCTCGTCGTATACCTCGATGATAGTGCGCAGCGGACCACGGGCCACGATGCGCTGGCCGCGATGCTCCACATCCTTGATCATCGTAGGAGCATTGCCGTCCCATCCACGGAGGGCGCCCAGGCCAAACGTCTCGCCCACCCAGAGCACGTCGTCGCCATAGCCGGCGGCCTTCTGCTCGCTGTCGGGATAAAACTGGGTGGCCTTCAGCTCCAGTCCCTTGCGGTACTTGCCATAGATGTCCACCGTCTGGCGGTGGTCAAAATAGATGCGGTAGGCCACCAGCTCGTTCTCAAAGGCGCATCCGTGATGGTGGAGCATCCAATAGGGGTTCACGTCACGGTCAACGGTCAGTTGGGAGATGTAGAGGTCTTGTTTGTTGCTCTCCTTGATTTTCTTGTTGGTGAGCATAAGGTCGGTATACACGCGTGGCTCATAGTGACGGGCACTGCCGAAATCGGAGAGGGTGATGCTGTAGGTCTGCTTCGATTTCTTGGGCAGGTTGGCAAGAAAGAATACCTCGTCGGGATGGCGGTCGCCGTCAAGGTCGTCAATCTGGCAGGGTATCTCCACCCCGCCGAGCTTCACCAATGCCGATCTCACGTCTGTGTCGTCGCCAAAGGCATCGCGGATGTCGACGTTTACAGGATAGCTCGACTGCTCAATCTTGCTCTTGTTCTCCAAAGTCACTTGCGTCTCCACGGTACGCTGACCATAGGTGGTGCCCACGAGGAGTATCGAGAGCACGGTGATGATTGTTCGCTTGTTCATGTCTGTTTTCAAGTAGTTATAGGGGTTGTTCATAAATCCATGTCCACCCTTCCAAGGAAGGATATCTCCGAGCGCTGGCGCGACCTCACGGTGATCGATGTGCTGCCACTCTCGAAGATGTTGAGCAGATATACGTAGATGTCTTCTTCGTTATACACTTCGATGATGATGTCGTGCTCACCACGCTTCCGTGTCACGTCTTCATATTTCCTGATGACTCCAGCGAAATTCAGCGCCTTGCCTCCACCATAAGGCACACTATAGGCCGTGCCGTAATAGGGAAGGTAGGAGATGATGGAATCGCCACGAACCTCAAGGGTGTAGGGGGTAGTCAGACTGATGCTGGGGTATCCAAGCGGGTGCGCGGTGGTGACATTGATGGTGTAATGGCGGTCGGCAAGGGCCTGGCGCGTCTTCTGCTCCAACAGTTGCTGCCGCTCCCTGCGCGATAGCTGCCCCACACTGTTGCTGGTGGCACAACTGGCCAGTAAGGTGGCAAGTAGCAAATACAATATAATGTTCCTCATAATCTCAACATTTTTGCAATGATGTCACAAATATAGATAAAAAATGGGAATTGGAAGTCAGTTGGGAGTTTTTTTTCTATTTTTCGGGAATGAGTCTCCAAGATTCATATGCTGTCTTTGACGGCACCGCCTTTTTACTCTTTGCTGTCTAACGGATTGGGCGTGCAAAAAAAATCTCCCTATCTTTTTCAAGACAGGGAGAGGGTTGTTTGTTTGGAATAGTTTTTTTCTTAAATGTTAGGCCTCAGGTATTACTGATACCACACTCTTGTCGTGAGCACCCTTGTGGAAGTTCACTACACCGTCAACAAGTGCGTAGAGAGTGTCGTCCTTGCCAATACCTACGTTCTGACCAGGATTGTGCTTCGTACCACGCTGGCGAACAATCACGTTGCCGGCAGTAACACGCTGACCACCCCAGATCTTAACACCTAATCTCTGCGAGGCTGACTCGCGGCCGTTCTTAGAACTACCTACACCTTTTTTATGTGCCATTTCTTAGTCCTCCTTGATTTTAGCCAATTACTGATTTAATCTCAATCTGTGTGAACTGAGCACGGTGGCCATTCTTCTTGCGGGAGTCCTTGCGGCGCTTCATCTTGAAGACAATCACCTTGTCACCCTTTACCAGTGGCTTCACCACTTCACACACTACCTTAGCGCCATCTACGGTGGGCGCACCTACTTTCACGGCTCCGTCATTGTCGACGAGAAGCACTTTCTCAAACTCAACAGACTGGCCTTCCTCCACATCCTTGAT
>ONSV01000103.1 GCA_900320585.1 uncultured Prevotellaceae bacterium
GACTCAGCAGCGTCGACTTTCCCGAGCCATTGCATCCGCTCAGGGCCCATCGCTCTCCGTTCATCACCACCCAGTCGAGCTCATGGAGGATGGTGCGGCTGCCGTATCGGATGGATACCTTGCGCAGTCTCACAACTTCCCTGGCATGATATTCATCAGCCTTGTAGGGCAAACGGAGCAGCGCATCGCGCTTCTCGCTGCTGAGCACGCTGGCGGGCCGTGGTTTCTTCACACGAAGATACTCGTCGATGGGCATCTTCGTTCCCACAAGCATTTGGTCTACCACTACGACATGGGTGATGAAATCGGGTATGTCGTCGGTCTTCGCCAGCACCAGGAACAGTTGCAGGGCTTGCTCCTTTGACAGGGTGGTCAGCAGGTCGTCTAACTGTCCGCGTGCCACCACATCGAGTCCGATGAACGGGTTGTCCATCATCAGGATACGAGGGTGGGAGAAGAGTGCCTTCGTCAGCTGGAACTTCCGCAGTTCGCCACTCGAGAGCAAGATGATGTATTTGTCGAGCAGTGTGTCCATGCCGAAGAGTTGGTAGAGATGCTTCTGGAAAGCGCGTCTCTCGGGCATGTCTTTTCCGGTGAGAAGAAACTCCTGTTCGAGCAGCTCACCCACTGTAGGGGTCTCCTCGTCGATATCATGTTGGTTCCACCGCTGCTGCAAGTAGTAGGTGGAGTCGTTGTCACCACCATAGCAGTCGCGGAAAGTGATATATTTGATGTTCTCGGCAGCCAGTTCCCTCCTGCTTGGCGAGAAATCATAGACAGGGTCCTGGCCCAGCAACGGATGCCGGCCCACAAGCATCTCCACCAGCATGGTCTTCCCACAGCCGTTGGCTCCGACGATGGCGATGTGCTCGTCAGAGAGCGCCTCGAAGTCAACCGGTGCCGCCATACGCCATTGAGGCATACGGGTTACACCAGCCTTTATTTTGATGGTTGCTTGCATACTCTGTCTCTGTTCTTGTTCACAAAATCCTTCCATCCGCGGAAGTGGGCATCCGACGAGGGCGTGCCCATCTGCAGATAGTGGCAATAGGCGGCGGCCAGGGCGTCGGTGGCATCCAGAAATCGGGGCATGTCGTCATCACTGATGTTGAGCAGTCGTCGCAACATTCCAGCTACTTGTTCTTTCGATGCCGAACCGTTGCCTGTGATGGCCATCTTGATTTTCAGCGGAGCATACTCGTGGATGGGGATGTCGCGGTGGATGGCTGCCGCAATGGCCACGCCCTGGGCTCTTCCGAGCTTCAGCATCGACTGCACGTTCTTGCCGAAGAAAGGAGCCTCGATGGCCACCTCATCGGGCAGGAAGGCATCGATGATGCCCGTCATGCGTTCGAAGATGTGTCCCAGTTTCAGATAGGGGTCACCCATCTTCCTTAGGTCGATGACGCCCATGGCCATCATCGAAGCACGATTGCCTTCCACCTTCACCACACCATAACCCATGACGTTGGTACCAGGGTCTATACCGAGTATGATCTTCTCCGTCATCGGTCGAGATAGGGATTCAGTCGCAGTTCATCTCCAATCGTGGTGACATTGCCATGACCGGGCAACACTTGTGTCTCGTCGGGCAACTGGGCCAGTGACCTCAGGCTTTGTATGATTTGCATCATGCTGCCGCCTTCCAGGTCGGTGCGGCCTATCGACAAGTGGAAAAGGGTGTCGCCCGTGAGCAGGATGTGCTCATCCATGAGATGGAAGCAGACAGACCCTCTGGAATGACCGGGAGTATGAATCACATGAAGGGTTTGGTTCCCAAAGTCAATCTTGTCGCCATCGGTCAGCAACCTGCTTGGGGCGGGGAAGGGATAGGGCGGCTTGGTGCCGATAAACAACACCGACTGCTGTGGCAACTTGTCCATCAGCGTCAGGTCGTCTTTGTGCACTTCTGGCGAGAGTCCGAAGGCATCGTAAATGGTGTTATTGCCGAAGTTATGGTCGCAATGGCCATGCGTCGACAGCAGATGCTTCGGGGTGAGGTGATTGTCACGGATATAATTCACGATGGCCTTGCGCTCGTTCTCGAACCAGGCCCCACAATCCACTACCACACACTCGCCACTCTCGTCGCTCAGCACGTAGCAGTTCTCCTGCAGCATGTTGCACACAAATCGTTGTATCTTAATCATAATGGCAGATATATTAGATATTTTTCCTTGAACCACTCTTCCTCTATCCAGTCGTTGATGGGCATCACCTCAATGCTGTTACGGAAGGGGGCAATCTCGTCACGTATGTCACCGCCTTTCAAACAGAATACGCCATTGGCGATGGCGTTCTTTTGCACGGGCGAGATATTTTTCCTGACAATACGCACCAGGTCGGGCAGGGGCATTACGGCACGGCTCACCACGAAGTCGTATTTCCCGCGTTCTTCCTCGCCACGGATATGAGTGGCCTTGACATTATGCAGTCCGACAGCCTTGGCCACCTCCTCCACGACGCGTATCTTCTTCCCGGTTCCATCGATAAGATGGAATTCGCAATCCGGCCATAGGATGGCGAGGGGAATCCCTGGGAAACCTCCTCCGGTGCCGAAATCAAGTATCTTTGTTCCGGCAGTGGGATTCATGCCATAGGCGATGGCCAGGGAGTGGAGCACATGATGCCCGTAGAGGTGTTGGATATCCTTCCTTGAGATGACGTTCACCTTTTGGTTCCAGTCCTCATAAAGTGGGTACAATTCGTTGAATTGTCGTATCTGGTCGGCTGTGAGACCGGTAAAATACTTTTGTATCTGGTTCATCGCTTGAAAAGGTTTTTCAGGTCAGAGTTCTTGACTTCCACTTCAATCTCACCTTTCGAACGGTCGGCTATCTCGCCCATGACGTAAACAAAGGTGATGGCATTGTCCTTGAGGATGAAATTCTGGGTGGGGTAGGGGTCGCTGTTGACAAAGAAACCCGCCTGACGCAATTCCACCAGCGATTTCACCGCAGCCTGTTTCTGCAGTCTCGAGACGATGGCGTCGGTGATGCTGCTCTCCGCGCCATGCACGAAGATATCCTCCAGCCTGAGAATGCGCTTGGTGGCCAGGTCAAGATTCAGACATACCGTGTAGTCGGTGGTGATGGCACCCTGGCAATTGGAGATTTTGGCCAGGTAGTTCAAGGTGCTGTCCTTGCCCTCCTCCATACTCGTCTTCACTTTGAAACTGATAGATGCCGCCTCGGCATCTGCCTCGTCTGTGAAAATGCCAGTGTAGAACTCGCGGTAGTCGTCGATATAACGTCGCACAAAAGAGTCGACGGCCTCTCTTGGCGAGAAATGCCTGTCGCTGAGCGACAAGTAGTCGGGCGAGAGGATATCGGCATGGAGCAGGCTGTCGTTGAGCGGGGCATATTCCTTGTTGGCAAAGGTTAGGAGCTGGAGCGACACCGAGCAATGGGCCTGCTGGGCAGAGTCACTCAGGATAGCGGTGGTATCGGTGGCCAGGGTGTCAAGCACCACGCCCATCTCCTTCATCGTGGGGTGGTGTTTGCAGCCAATCATTGTCAGAATGACAAATAGGGGCAACAGTCCAATTGTTCTTGTTCTATTCCTACACATTTCCTAATTTACCTATTGCTTGCCTGTCCTGGAACAGAACAAGCCATAATCGTTTGCAAAATTAAGCAAAACGCAGTTGAATACAAAATAAAACACATCTTTTTAAATATTCTTATAATATTGTAGTACGGATTGGTGCCAATGATATGTTCACTTTTTTATAAAAATGCGTATTAACAGTGATAAAAATAAGTGATAAAGGGGGCGATTTGATGATTTTTTTTGTTAATTTTGCAATCAACATAACACAGCACATACACAACACTCTATTATGCTTCGGAAAATCAGATTGGTCTTAGCCGGGTTGTTCTTCATCGGAATAACCCTGATGTTTCTCGACTTTACCGGAACCCTCCACCATTGGCTCTCGTGGATGGCAAAGGTACAGTTCCTGCCTGCCGTTCTCGCACTCAATGTCGTGGTGATCGTGGCCTTGCTCGCGCTCACGCTGATTTTTGGCCGTATCTATTGTTCAGTCATCTGTCCGTTGGGAGTCATGCAGGATGTAATTGCGCGTCTCAACCGCAAGAAAAACAAGTATTCTTACTCGGGTGCCATATCATGGCTGCAATACATCATGCTCGCCATCATGGTGGTAGCTTGTGTGGCGGGAATAGGCTCGCTAATGGCTTTGCTTGCTCCCTACAGCAGTTATGGCCGTATCGCCACCTTCATCTTGCAACCGCTATGGCAATTGGGCAACAACTTGCTTGCCTCCATAGCCGAGCGGGTGGATAGCTATGCATTTTATACCACCGACGTATGGATGAAGAGCCTGCCTACATTCTGCATAGCCCTTGTTACCTTGCTCGTAGTGGGATTCCTGGCTTTCCGCCATGGACGCACCTATTGCAACACCATTTGTCCGGTGGGCACAGTGCTCGGCTTCTTCGCCCGCTTCTCGCTGTTCAAGATCAGGTTTGACGAGGAGAAATGCAAGAATTGCTCCCTCTGCTCAAAGAACTGCAAGGCTGCCTGCATCGACTACAAGAGCCATAGTGTGGATTACAGCCGTTGCGTGGCTTGTGGAAACTGCATCGACAAATGCAAATTCGGCGCCCTCGCTTATTCCATGAAAAAAGCCGGCAAGAAATCCGAACCAGTTGCCGAGCCTCGTCAGGAGAGTGTCGACGAAAGCAAGCGCTCGTTCCTGCTGGCAACAGCCCTTGTGACTACAGCTGCTATGGCCCAGGAGAAGAAGAAAGTAGATGGCGGACTCGCGGAAATCAAGGAAAAACTGGCTCCCGTGCGCCAGACGCCCATCACGCCTCCGGGTTCGTTGAGCGCTTCCAATATGCAGAAGCATTGCACCGCCTGTCAACTTTGTGTGTCGGAATGTCCCAATGGTGTATTAAGGCCCTCTTCCGACCTGCTGAAACTGATGCAACCCACCATGTCGTATGAGCGCGGCTATTGCCGACCTGAATGCACTCGATGTGCCGACGTTTGTCCAACTGGTGCCATCAAGCCCATCTCTCTCGACGAAAAGTCATCCGTACAAATTGGGCATGCCGTGTTTATCAAGAAGAATTGCGTGGCGGTGAACGATGAGGTAGAGTGTGGCAACTGTGCCCGCCATTGTCCTGTAGGTGCGATAGAGATGGTACCACTCGATGAGGAAGACGACGATTCTCCCTTCGTTCCCGCGGTCAACGAGAGCCGTTGCATCGGTTGTGGCGCATGCGAAAACTTGTGTCCGGCCCGTCCTTTCCCCGCCATCTTCGTCGAAGGCCATGAGGTGCATAAGAAAGTCTAATCTCCAAAGAATGTCATCATGAAGAATAAGGATATCTCCAGAAGAAAATTCATCAAACTGTTCGGTGCCGGCTCGCTGGCCACAGTGGCTGCGGTCACGGGATGCAAGAAAGCTACTACAGCCGATGGCAGCGCCGATGATTACAAGAATCAAGTGGAGCCCCCAAAAGGGAAGATGACCTATCGTGTAGACCCCCATACCCAGAAGCAGATCTCACTTTTAGGTTACGGCATGATGCGACTGCCCACCATGTCGGGCAACTCTTCGCGCGAGGGCGAGGACCCCATCGACCAGGAGCAGGTGAACCGACTGGTTGACTACGCCATCGAGCATGGTGTGAACTATTTCGATACCTCGCCAGCCTATTGCCAGGGCAACTCCGAGACGTCGACAGGCATCGCCCTCCACCGGCATCCACGCGAGAAATACTTCGTGGCTACCAAACTGTCGAATTTCGACCCTTCCACATGGTCGCTCAAATCTTCCATTGAGATGTACCACAACTCGATGAAGAGCCTGCAAGTAGACTACATCGACTATTATCTGCTGCATGGCATAGGAATGGGTGGAATGGACAATCTCAACTCACGCTTCGTCGACAATGGCATCATGGATTACCTCTTGAAAGAGCGTGATGCCGGTCGTATCCGTAACCTGGGATTCTCCTATCATGGCGATGTCGAGGTGTTCGACTACCTGCTGGAGCATCACGACAAGTACAAGTGGGATTTCGTTCAAATCGAGCTCAACTATCTCGACTGGGACTATGCCAACGAGATCAACGACCGCAACACCGATGCCCGTTATCTCTACGACGAATTGCATAAGCGCGGCATCCCCGCAGTGATTATGGAGCCCCTCTTGGGTGGAAGGCTCGCCAATGTGCCGCAATACCTGATGAAGCGGATGAAACAACGCGACCCCGAGAAATCGGTGGCCTCATGGGCTTTCAGGTATGCCGGCACCCCTGAAGGCGTGCTCACCGTGCTGAGCGGCATGACCTATATGGAACACCTGAAAGACAACTTGCTGTCGTATTGTCCTTTGGTGCCGTTGACAGAGGAAGAACAGAATTTCCTCTACGACGTGGCCAAGGAAATCGTAGGCGTGGAGACCATTCCTTGCAACGACTGCAAATATTGCATGCCTTGTCCGTATGGCATCGACATTCCCGGCATCTTCGTGCATTACAACAAATGCAAGAACGAGGGCACCTTGCCTCGCGACATCATGGACGAGAATTACAAGCGTAACCGACGCATTTTCCTCATAGGCCTCGACCGTTCGGTGCCAAAAATGAGACAGGCCGACCATTGCATAGGTTGTGGTCAGTGTGTTGTTCATTGCCCGCAGAACATCCGCATACCCCAGGAGTTGCAAAAGATATCCGATTATGTGGAGCGACTGAAACAAGGAAAACCACTTACCGATGATGAAGAAGAATAATAAAAGTGATGCCAGAGACCATACCATCTCTGGCATCATTTTTGTTTAATTGTTAAAGTTTTTGGGTAGTTTGCGGAAAAACAATCGATTTATTTTGCCGTTTCAAATTTAAGTTATATTTTTGCGATATATATTCGCAATGAAGCGATTCAGACTTACCTTGTTAGCCAAATCTTTTTAATACGATGAAAATACTTGCTATCAACCCAGGAATGATTTCGACCAAGGTCGGAGTGTTTCATGACGAAGAGATTGTGATGCACGCCTGCATCAACCATCCCTATGAGGAGTTGTGCCAATACCCTTTCATTATGGACGAGTTCGACTACCGAAAGGAAAAACTGATTGAGGAGTTGAAACGTCAAGGTTTTGGAATGGATTTCGATGTGGTTGTCGGACGTGGCGGACTCGTCAAGCCCATTGAGAGTGGAGTATACGAATTGAATGAGAAAGTGATAGAGGACACAAAGCATCCGCGTCTTCATCATGCTTGCAACCTGGGGTCACTGATTGCATTGAGCATCGCCAAGGAGATTCCGGGATGCCGGGCCTTCACCGTCGACCCTGGTGTGGTAGACGAGCTGGAGGATGTGGCGAGAATCTCTGGTATGCCTGAGATTCCACATCAGACGATATGGCATGCGCTCAACCAGCGCGAGATAGCCAAGCGCTACTGCCGTGAGCATGGCGTGAAATATGAGGAGCAAGACCTGATAGTATGCCATCTGGGCAGTGGCATTTCCTTTGCAATGCATCACCACGGCCGTGCCATAGCATGCAGCGATGCCCTCAGTGGCGATGGTCCGTTCAGCCCGTCGAGGGCAGGCACGCTGCCTTCGGTGCAACTCATCCAGTTGTGTTACAGCGGGAAGTACAACGAGAAGGAGATGCTGCGCAAGGTGAATGGGCACAGTGGCCTTACCGCCCACCTGGGCACCAACGACGTGAGGGTGGTGGAGAAGCGCATCGCCGATGGCGACGAGCACGCACGCCTCATCCTCGATGCTATGATCTACCAAGTGGCGCGCTATCTGGCCTCGCTCGCACCAGTCACCTATGGCCATGTGGATGCCGTCATCCTCACGGGAGCCATGTCGCAGAGCAAGTATGTGACAGGTGGACTTATCAAGCGCCTGGAGTACCTGGCACCTGTGTTTGTTTATCCCGGCGAGGATGAGCTCACCGCATTGGCACATAATGCCTACCGTGCGCTTACCGGCCAGCAGGAGATAAAGGTTTATCAATAAGTCTTTTTCAAATCACAATTTTGGGGCATCTTCAATCGGAGATGCCCCATTTATTATTGTTTCAACTGTCGTGCCGCCTCCTTGAAAGCGTCCATAATGACGGTTGGCCGATGGTTGTCGAAAGCTCCGAGAGGGTAGTGGCCCTCCAGTTCGGGTGCCCAATAGAACACCCCTAAGCAATGGCCGTCGCATTGCCGCAGGGCAGCATTGATGATGTCGCTCATGATTTTCTTTCCCTCTACGGGCTTTTTCGATTCGGTGCCCGTCTCCACGATCATCGAGTTAACGCCATATTTCTCATAGAGGTGTTTCACGTTGGCCACGAAGTCACGGATGGTTCCCTCTGTATTTTGTTCCAACTTGGCTTCCTTGTCCCAATAGGGGTAAACACTGATGCCGATAAGATCATAATGGGCGCCATATTTCCTCAGTCCGTCGAAGATGAAGTCATAGCGCTTTTGGTCGCAGCCCGCGTCGAGATGTACAATCACGTCGGCATTGGGGTAGACGCTCTTCACCGCCTCGTATCCCGCCTGTGTGAACCCGGCATACTGCTCCATGTTTTCCTCGGCCTTTCCCATCGGCCATAGGAAGCCATGCGTGGTCTCGTTGCCCACCTGCACCCATCTCACGTCAATCCGATTGTCCTTGAGGAGTTGCAACACGTCGGTGGTATGCCATTTAAGCATCGTGCGCATCTCGTCGTAACTCATATACTGCCATGCTGCCGGGATATGCTGCTTGCCAGGGTCGGCCCACCAATCGCTGTAGTGGAAGTCGATCATCACTGCCATGCCATAGTATTGGGCACGCTTGGCCATTTGCAGCACGTCGTTCTTGTCGCAGAAACCACCACGAGGGTTAACCCATACGCGCAGCCTGATGGCATTCATCCCATATTCCTTCATCAATGCCGTGTTCTCGCGTATCTCTCCATCCATGTTATACAGTCGTTGTCCATGGGCTTCCATCCCCGTGGTGCCACTAATGTCGGCTCCGAGCCAAAACTTGGTGTTGTCCTGTGCCTGGGATAGTTGGCACAGGAGCATCAAACTAATGATAAAAGTGATTTTCCTCATAAGGTAGGGTATTGGTTATCTTTGTTGGTTACGGCGTTTCCTGCTCTTCTCTGCCATTTTTTGGAGTTTCCGCTTACTTACTTTTTTGTAGAGGCTGTTCTTCTTCTCCACATAGGCGTTACCGAGCGAGTCGGCATAATAGTGGAACCACTCGTCGCCAACGAGTTGGGCTTTCACTTCCTTGCCGTTCTTCAATTGTATAGTGCGCCACATACCGCGCTTGGCGGGAACGGCACCCACATATAGTGAGCATGCAAGCAACAGTAAGCCCACCAAATATCTGTATGTGCTGATTCTCTTTTTCATATCGCGTTGTTATTTTGTTGCAGGTTCTACATTCTTCTTTAATTCATTACTATCACTTGTGTTCTGGATATGGGGGAATAGCCCAATGTATCCAAAAGACAAAAATATATTTTTTTTCTGACTTGCCGATGTTTTTTGCAAAGATTAAGAAGTCGAAATAATAATTATATCCTTTCGAACTGATGTGGAAAGGAAAAAGAGTGTATCTTTGTTGAGCAATATCTATCATCTATTGAAGTGCTACTTTCGCCAGTGGGCGAGATGGTACGCCAGATGTGGGAACAGACACCCGAGAAACAGGCGGCACATGGCAACCTTGTGGCAGTGCATGCCTGTATATGCATGCCCGACCATTTTCATGGCGTGATAGAGGTGCTGGAGCCCATGCAATGGAGCCTCGGCGATATCATACAAGCCTTCAAGGCGTCCTGCACCAGCCGCTGGCAGCAGCAGTGCCACCCCAGTTCCACCAATCGACCGATCTCGGTCGATTGGCACAACCCAGAGGTGCCTGCATGGCTGCGAGAGAAGGCCCCGTATCATAGCAATGAGGGATCGTTGGTGCGCAGTCTTTCAAAAAAACAACGGCAGGAGTATTATGCCCTGGTGCAACGGCAATACAGACCGCTTTTCGATGACAATTACGACGATACCGTATGTCTTGACGACAGGCACCGTGAAGCCATGATAGCCTATGTGCACGACAACTCACGCCGAGCCATTTTGCGCCGTCTTATGCCAGATGTGATGCAACGCTGCCTTCATGTGCGAATAGGCAACCGTTCCTTTGGGGCCTTTGGCAATCTCTTTCTGTTGCGATGGGCAAACAAGTTGCAGGTGCATTGCCACAGGCGTCATCCTGTCAGCGGACAGCCCTATGAAGAGACGGCCGACTATGCGCAACAGCACGAACAATGGGTAGCATCTGTGATGCGAGGTGCAACGGTGATAGTGACACCTGGCATATCACGGGGTGAGTTGTTGATGAAAAACGAATGTTTGAAGAAGGGATATCCTCTCATCCATTTGCAAAAAGAGCCAATCACTCTTTACTGGAAGCCAGAACGGCGCCGTTTCGAGGCATGCGCTAAAGGAAGGCTGCTGATACTTGCTCCATGGGAACTCGACACCATGCAGGCGGTTAATGGTATACCTGCCGACAGCGACTATAGTCGGTTTCATAACCTG
>ONSV01000106.1 GCA_900320585.1 uncultured Prevotellaceae bacterium
ACAAAAAAAAATCTTATTCCAATCAATTTGAGACGATTATCGCATTTTACACCCACTTATCACTCACTTTCGCCAATACCTT
Organism: uncultured Prevotellaceae bacterium; assembly: GCA_900320585.1. Taxonomy (GTDB): domain Bacteria; phylum Bacteroidota; class Bacteroidia; order Bacteroidales; family Bacteroidaceae; genus Prevotella. Next base: position 83 of record ONSV01000106.1, read on the forward strand.
CCCGGCTTGTCAGCCTGAAGAAAGTATGTTAAAAAACCTAAAATTCATAACCATATCACTCGACTTCACTCAATTTTTATTACCTTTGCAGCCGCAAAACGGGCAAGTCTTATACGGCCAGCTCCCTTCAAATCCTCCAGGACGGGAACGTAGCAAAGGTAGAAGGTCGTAGCGGCGCGATATAAGTAGCTTGCCCACCCGCCTCTTTAGCTCAGTTGGCCAGAGCACGTGATTTGTAATCTCGGGGTCGTTGGTTCGAATCCGACAAGAGGCTCAAAAAGCGCGGTAATCCGCGCTTTTTTTCGTTCTTTTTCTTCTCGTTTCATCCTTGGCACAACAACTCACAACGCTTTCGCCATTTCGCCGTTTTTCCGCATCTTTACATATTTTAACACATTATGCCCCTACATTATTTAAAAATCTCTTAATTTTGCACCTTTAGAACCTATTTATAAACCGATTTATGAAAATAAAAACAACGCTCAGAGGGAGTTTGCTCTGTGCAACGGCCCTTTCAGTGATGTTGCTCACTGGCTGTATCGATACCGACTACGACCTCGGCGATATCGATATGACCGTAGGCGTGGGCGGTGAGAACATCAACCTTCCCAGTGACAATACTACCCAGGACATCTGCCTCAACGATGTGCTCGACCTTGGCCAGAACAACTTCCTCAAGGTGGCTCAGGATGGCAACTATTACATCGACGTGATAGACGACAATGAGTTTGTGGCACACATGTGGGTGAACCGGTTCACCGTGCCCAACCGCAAATACGAGGGCACCTACAAAATCAACCTCGGCGACTTCGCTCCCACAACCAATATGATGAAGTCGAGGAAGGCCGACGACGATATCGAGTTCAACGCGCCCATGGTCGACCTTGATTTTGAGTATAACTACGCCGCGAAAGATATAACCGCCCTCGAGTATATCGGTGTGGACGAGGGGAAACTCTCCATTTCGCTCTCTTTCTCCAACGACCTCAAGAAAGCGCTCTCCAACATCAAGGAGATGAGGTTCTCTTTCCCACAGTGCATCGACTGCGAGAAGGCCGAGTATAAGGGCCAGACCCTCAGCCTCAACGACGCCAACCAGTTGGTAATCAATAACGTGACATTGACCAGCGACGTGGATTTCGTACTCTACATTAAGGGTATCAACATCTCGAAGACGGCTGCCGACGGCAGTTACATGAACTTCACCAAAGGCCAGGGCTTCACCTTCCATGGCCAGCTGAATATCGGGGTTGTCGTCAAGGAGTCGGCTGTCGACTTCGACGAGGTGGCCAAGGCGAAAGACCTCTCCGTGAGTGGTGTGGCAGAGCTCAGTGGCATGAAGGTGACATCGGCAAAGGGAAAATTCACGCCCACACGAGAGTTCGGCAAAGTGGGTGGTGTGGCCCTGCGCAACATCCCATCCTTCCTCACCGAGGAGGGCTGCAACCTTGACCTCTACGACCCGCAGCTCAACGTCGACATCTATAGCGATGTGCCCTTCGCCAACATCATGACGGGCGCCATCGTCTCGAAAGACAAGAAGGGAAATGTCATCACCCGTATCGACGTGCCCGAGTTCAGCTACAAGGCCAACGGAAAGAGTGTGGCCAGCGTGAGGAGAAGGAAAGCCAGCGTGGCCGGCGACACGACCATCGTGGTGGTGCCCAACCTCTGCGACGTGATACGCGACCTGCCCGACAGCATCGCCCTCATCGACCTCGTGGGAAGGGGCGACGATTCGCAGTCGGCATCCGTGGAACTGGGCAAGGTCTACGAGGGACGCATGCGGCTGTCGGTGGCTTCGGGCATCGCCCTGGGCAACGACGCCGTGGTCATCTACAAGAAAGACTACACTGGATGGAACGACGAGGTGAAGGACATCTCGTTCGTGGAGAGCAAGGACAGCACCTATCGCTTCGGAAGCATCAAGGCCTTCTGCGAGGTGGAGAACAAGATACCGGCATACCTCACCCTGCGCGCCACACCCGTCGACGTGCGTGGCAAGGATATCAGCAACGACCAGGTGGAGGTCATCGTCAAGAGCGTCATTGCGGCCTCGAAGGATGGCGTCAATCCCGTCACTACCAAGGAGGAGATCACCATCGTGCCCAAGAACTCAAACGCGTTGAAGAACTTCGACGGCATCCGCTTCACCATCACCATGAAGGCGAAGAATGGCTCCTCTTCCGTGGCAGGTGTACGACTCAACGCCTATAAGCAAACCATCAAAGTGTTGAACCTCAAGGTGCAGAAAAATGGAAAAATTGCTGTCGACCTCAACGACTGACAAGCTCCAGCCCATTCCATAGATAGCAACAGATAAAACAGATCATCATGAAACTCAAATACAGACATATCGCACTGGCCATCCTCGCTGCTACAGCCATCTCTGCCGGAGCACAAGAGCTCCGTTCGGGATATTTCATCGACAGCTACCTGTATCAGCATGAGCTCAATCCCGCGTTCGGCAATGAGAACGACTACTTCTCGATGCCTTTCCTGGGCAACTTCAATGTCAATATGATGGGTAACTTCGGATACGAGGAACTTGTTCACAAGAACCCGCTCTATCCCGACCGCAGCAGCAAGAAGATGACCTCGTTCCTCAATCCTTACCTCACCAACCCGCTCAAGGGATTCGGTTCGGGCGACAACAAGATCAATGCCGACCTGAAGGTGGGCATCATGTCGTTCGGATTCAAGAAATGGGGTGGCTACAACACCATTGAGCTGAACATGAGGGGCAACTTCAATGTGAAGGCACCCTACAAGCTCTTCCAGTTTGCCGTCGACGCCACCAACAAGAATTATGACATCGGCGACATCGCCATCGACGCGCAGTCGTTCGCTGAGTTGGCCGTCGGACACTCCAGGGACATCAATCCCGACCTCAGGGTGGGTGGAAAGGCCAAGCTGCTCGTAGGTATCGCCGACGCGTCGGTGAGGATGAACGATGTGGTGGCCGACCTCAAGGAGGCCGACAAGTGGGTCATCAAGGCCGATGCCCAGGCCGATGTGAGCATGAGCGGATTCAAGTACCTCACCAAGGTGAAGGATTATAATGCCAAGGACGAGAGCTTCAAGAAGGTGAACGACATGGACTTTGGCATCGGAGTGAGCGGATTCGGTCTGGCCGTGGATGCCGGTGTGGTGTACAAGGCGATGGACGACCTCACACTCAGCGCTGCCATCAACGACCTCGGCGCCATCGTGTGGCTCAACGACTACAGGGCAGCCAACAAGGCCAAGTCGTTCGAGTTCAATGGCTTCCACGATGTGTCGGTCAACTCCGACTCGGAGCAGAAACTCGACAACCAGGCCGACAGCTATACCGACCAGATGCTCGACTTCGCCAACCTGAGAGACGAGGGCGACAAGGGCGTGAGAATCACGGGTATCGGGGCCACTATAAATGCGGGTGCCGAATACGTGATCCCCACCTACAGGGCATTGAAACTGGGCGTCCTCGCCACCATGAGGGTCAATGGCCCGCACTCATGGTCGGAGGGCCGCTTCAGCGCCAATATCAAGCTGGTGAATTGGTTTGAGGGCGGTATCAACGTGGCGGTCAACTCTTATACGGCCAACGTGGGTTTCATTGCCAACTTCCACTCCAGGAAGTGCAACTTCTTCATCGGAATGGACCGTATCGTGGGAAAGGTGAGCAAGGAGTTCATCCCGCTCAACTCCAATGGCTCCGTCTCACTCGGACTCAACTTCAATATGTAGTCATTTGATCACACATTATTATAATCCCCGCCCTTCGTCAGGAAGAGCGGGGATTGTTTTTGTGGTGTGCCTTATGCCCTTGAATTGGTTGTGGTTGTTATTCCAAATCGACGACGGTGATACCGGAACCGCCAAACTGCACGTGCTCGTCGGCAAAATGGCTCACGTTGGGCACCGTGGCGAGATACTGCCTGATGAGCTGGCGGAGGATGCCCGTGCCCGTGCCATGGAGTATGCGCACGCGACTCATGCCCAGGAGTATGGCGTCGTCGATGAAATAGGTCACGGCATTCAGCGCCTCGTCGCCACGCATGCCGCGCACGTCGATGTCCTGCTTGAAGTTGAGCTTGTGGTCGTCGATGGTCTCGCGGGTCTGACGGCCAACCGACTGGTAAGCGGGTGTCTCGGCTGGCTTGGGGCGCTCGGCATGCTCCAGCCGCTCGGTGCGCAGTTTGGTGCGCATGTCGCCGAAGACCACGGTGGCCATCTTGCCTTGCATGCTCTCGATGAGACCGACGGTGGTGAGCCCCTTGATGCGCACGCTGTCGCCAATAGCGAATGAGTCGGGTTTGCTCTCTGCGGCCTGGGGCTTCGCAGTCGTGGCGCCTGGCTTTTTGGCACGTTCCTTCTTGCGTTGCTCCCGGCGCTCCCGGCGCTGCTCTATCTGTCGGATTTTCTTCGATACCAGCTCGTCGGTGGCCTCGGGCGAGATTTCCTCCACACCTTGCTTGAAGTCGCTCAGTTCCTCGCGGATGCGGCGGGTGCTCTCCTTCTCGGCCTGGGCCTCGCGTATCTCGCGGATGGTGTTCTCGATGCGGCGGTTGGTCTCGGCCAGCAGTTCCTCGGCCTCTTGCTTGGCCTTGCTGATGATGCTCTTGCGGCTCTCGCGCAGCTGGGCTATCTCTTCCTCATAGCGCTGGATGGTCTGCTCGAGCGTCTTCTCGCGCTGGTGGATGGTCTGGCGCTTGCCTTCCCAGTAGCGCTTGTCGCGAACGATGTCCTGCAGGTATTTGTCGCTCTGGATGTAGTCGCTGCCCACAATCTCCGACGCCTCGCGGATCACCTCCTCGGGCAGTCCCGTCTTGCGGGCAATCTCGATGGCGAACGAACTGCCCGGGCGGCCTGTCTGCAGCTGGAAGAGCGCGCGCATCTCGTGGCGGTCGTAGAGCATGGCGCCATTCACCACGCCCTCGTGGCCCTCGGCGAAGTGCTTCAGGTTCTGGTAGTGGGTGGTGATCACGCCGAAGGCGTGCTTCTTCCAGAATTGCCCCAGCACCGACTCGGCTATCGCACCGCCTATCTGGGGCTCGGTGCCGGTGCCGAACTCATCGATGAGGAGCAGCGTGCTGCCATCGGCCCGCCGCATCATGTTCTTCATGTTCAGCAGATGGCTCGAGTAGGTGCTCAGGTCGTTCTCTATGCTCTGCTCGTCGCCGATGTCGAGCATGATGTTGCCGAAGATGCCGGCCTCCGAGCGTTCGCCTACGGGGATGGGCAGGCCGCACTGCAGCATATACTGCAGCAGGCCGACGGTCTTCAGGCACACCGACTTGCCTCCGGCGTTCGGACCGGAGATGATGAGGATGCGCTGCGATGGGGTAAGGGTGATGTCGAGGGGCACCACCTTCTTGTCCTGACGGGCGAGCGACTGTGCAAGAAGGGGATGGACGGCCTGGCGCCAGTCGATCATGGGATGGTCGGTGATGTGTGGCGCGATGGCGTGCAGGTGCACGGCCAGCTCCGATTTGGCGCGTATCAGGTCGATGGTCGACAGGAAGATATACGACTGCAGCAGGTCGTCGACATGCGGACGGAGTTCTTTCGACACCTCGGTGAGGATGCGGATGATCTCGCGGCGCTCTTCCGACTCCAGCTCACGAATACGGTTGTTGGCCTCCACCACCTCGGTGGGCTCGATGTATACCGTCTTTCCCGTGGCACTCTCGTCGTGCACGATGCCGCGTATCTTGCGCTTCATGGCAGGGGCGACGGGTATCACCAGACGGCCGTCACGGATGGCGGGAGTGGCGTCTTTGTCGACAAGTCCCTCGCTTTGGGCGGCACGCAGTATGCCGTTGAGGGTGCGTGATATCGAACCCTCGATGCGCGACAGCTCGCGCCTGATCTCCAACAGGCGGGGCGACGCGTTGTCGCGCATCTTCCCGAATTTGTCGAGGATGCGGTCGATACGTGTCACGAACTGTGGGAAGGTGGTCACGTCGCGCGTGAGGTCGTGAAGGGTGGGGTAGAGGTAGGTCACCGATGCCGTCTCTCCCTCGTCGCCAGACTCGGTGTGGCTCGAGCTGCCGCCGGTGTTGCGGTTCAGGAACCTCACGATGTTGGAGATGGTCTCCAGCGAGCGGCGGAGGTCGAACAGCTCTGATTCCTCCAGATGGGTTCCCTCGAGGCGGAGCCGCGAGATGGCTTGGCGCACGTCGAAGAAGTATTGCAGGGGGAAGTCGTCGGCCTCTTCCATGATACGGCGAAACTCGCTTACCTCTTTCAGCCACCGGCCAATGGTGCCGGCATCGGCAGAGGCGGCGATGGCGTCTACACGGTCTTTGCCCAGGGTAGAGAGGCACCGCCCGCGAAGCAGTTCGCGGATTTCATCGAAACCGATTTTCTTCTCAAAATTGTCGGGGTATATCATCGTCGTATTTCTGTATCAATGCAAAAGTACGCAGAATTCCCCGAACCGACAAACTTTTGCCTGTTTTCTTCCATTTGCCGCCCCTTGCTTCTTTTTTGTGATTCCGTTTTCTCATAATGGGAAGAAATTCTTTATTCTACAGGCATATAATTCCCGATTTTTGTCTAAATTTGCAAAAACCTAATGAAAACAACTAAAACACAATCAAAATGATCAAAGTAGTAGCCGTGCACACAGCCATGGCGCTCGTAGAGCCCATGAACCAGATTTTCAGGCAATGGCTGCCTGAAGTGAAACTCAACCATATTGCCGACGACTCCCTCATCCAGGAGGTCATCGCCAACGACGGCGTCACGCCGGCCGTGCGCCGCCGGTTGCTGTCCTATTATGTGGCCGCAGCCGACTCGGGAGCCAGCGTGGTGTTCAACACCTGCTCGTCGGTGGGCGACATCGCCGACTTCGGCAACACCTACGCGCCCATTCCTGTATTCCGCATCGATTATCCCATGGCGGCCAAGGCCGTTCGCGAGGCCGATAGGATAGGGGTCATCTCCACACTGCCCACCACCCTTGCTCCCACCAGGCGTCTGCTCGAGAGGGCCGCGTGCGAGGCACAGCGCCAGGTGACGCTTGTCGACGGACTGGCCGAGGGCGCTTTCCAGGCCGGCCAGAGTGGCGATGGTGCCACACACGACCGTCTCATTGCCGAGGCTGCCGCAAGGATAGCCGACAAGGTCGATATGTTCGTGCTGGCCCAGGGGTCGATGGCAAGAATGGAGGAGCGGTTGGCCGACATCACGGGTAAGCCCGTGCTCTCGAGTCCGGTCCTGGGTGTCAGGGGATTAAAGGAATTCCTTCAAATCGACAAGGCATGAGAAACCGCAAGGTGATCCTACTGCTGCTCGTGCTCCTCGGCATGGTCACCTTCCTCGACCGCATCAATATCAGTGTGGCGGGGTCGTCGATCATGGCCGACCTCAATCTCTCGGCAGCACAGTGGGGATGGGTGCAGAGCGCATTCATCCTCAGTTACGGTCTGATGCAGATTCCCATGGGAATGCTCGGCGACAGGTTTGGACAACGCCGGGTGCTCACTGCCATCGTGGTGTGGTGGTCGCTCTTCACCTGTTTCACGGGCATGGCGGGCGGTCTCCTCTCCTTGTTGGCCGTGCGCTTTTTCTTCGGTATAGGCGAGGCAGGCTCCTCGCCTTGCTCCACGGGCGTCATCAGCCGCTGGTTCCCGAAGAATGAGGTGGGAAAGGCGCAGGGATATGTGTGGGCGGCCAGCCGTATGGGTGGGGCGCTCACGCCCTTTGTCGTCATCCCGGTGATGGCGTGGATGGGATGGCGCTCGGCATTCTACTTGCTGGGTGTGGTAGGTCTGGTCTGGGCGCTGGTGTGGTTCCTCTACTATCGCGACAAGGGCGATGTCACGGCGGAGCGTCTGGGTAATGCCGGCCAGGAACCGAAGGGCCAGCCCCTGCCGTGGGGCATCATCCTGAGGTCCTCGCAGTTCTGGCTCATCTGTTCCATGTATTTCTTCTATGCCTTCGGCAGCTGGTTCTTCTTCAGCTGGTTCCCCACATTCATGGAACTGGGGCGCGGCTTCGCCAAGAGCGAGCTCACCTATGCCGTGGCGGTGCCTTTCGTCATGAGTATGGTTGGCAATATCTCCGGCGGTTATCTCACCGACCGGCTTTCCGTGCGTTACGGACTGAAAGTGGGCAGAAAGGCGCTGGGAGCCTCGTCGCTTGCCGTATCGGCCGTCTGCATGTTCCTGGCGGCTTTCATACCGGGCAAGATGGCGGTGTTTGTCTTCCTGTCGCTCTGTTTCGGCATCTTCGACCTCATGTTGCCCAGTGCGTGGGCACTGTGTGTGGACTTGGGCAAGCAACATGCGGGCGCCATCTCGGGCGCCATGAATACAGCCGGTAATATTGGTGGTTTCTTCTGTGGCATCCTCTTCGGATTCCTGGTCGAGGCATCGGGCAACTACAACCTGCCGCTCTATATGATTGCCGCCATGCTGGTGGTGAGCGCCATTCTCTTCTCTTTCATCAATCCAGAAAAGCCGCTCATACCAGAAAAATAATAGTTTTGTGGGCAAACCTCCCAATGGTAAAGGCCAGGCCCATTATGCCCATTATGCCCATAGGGCCTATAGTCTCTATAGTCTCTATAGTTTCTATAGTCTCTATAGTTTCTATAGTTTCTATAGTCTCTATAGTTTCTATAGTTTCTATAGTTTCTATAGTCTCTATGGCCCCTTCTTATCTTAGCTTGAGGTATAGCTCTGCCAATGACTGGTCGTCGCCTACGTTGCCGGGGAAGATGATGTAGGCGAACCTATCGGTCTGCACGCAGGGCACGCTGCTGATAATCTGTCCCTCTACGGTGGCACACCTCACTTGCAGGCCTTTGGTGAGGATGTCGTGCGAGGTGATGCCCCCCTTCGCTGCCAAGTAACTGGGCTCGAAAGGCATGTGCCGCACAATCTCTACGAGGAAGTTTGACACTTCCTGGCCCAGGTGCTGGCGCTTGTCGGCATCGTCGAGGCGTATCTCCTTGCGTGAGGTATAGACCACGGGGGTAAGGCCTTCGTCGTGGGCCTTGCCCATCGCTGCCGTCACCTCTTCGATCATGGCCTCACGGTCGTTGAGGATGCGGCTCACGTCTGCCTCTATGCCCCTAACGCCCTCTTGCTCAAGCAGATGGCTGAGTTGGCGGGTGGTTTTCTGCACGTGCGACCCCACAACGAAACATCCCACTCCTTGCTTGTCGCTCAGGATGCTGCGGTCGAGCAACGGCTTGTCGGCG
>ONSV01000002.1 GCA_900320585.1 uncultured Prevotellaceae bacterium
ATTAAGAATATTTTAGAAACATTCAAGAATTCTTGACAGGACAGGAGAGAATTGATTTTTATCTGTCTTTTCTTGGTCACAAGCATGAAAATGACTACTTTTGCAATGGCCTAAGAATCTCCACCAAACGGGATGGGCCTTCTTTCCAAGATCCAAGACAATGAACATCAAATTACATACTCCCAAGAGCCTTCAGGCTGGAAGCGGAATGTCGTCGATGAAGCAATTCCTGCTGTCTATCCTGGCCACCACCGTCTCTATCGCCCTCACCTTTGGTACGGCCGCCATCATCGACCATAACAAGAAGCAAAAAGAGAAGCGCGAGATTGTGATGATGGTGATGTACGACATGTACAATTCGCTGAAATCGATTGAAAAGGCTGACACCATTATCCGCCAGTCGATGGAGATTCAACGGCAGCTGGCAGAAGACACGACCTTGTTCGACAAGATGAAAGCCAACATCACACGTCTGGTGCCGATGCCATCTTTTACAGAAACCACCGAACATATTTTCTCATCTAACATCGAAACCATCAACACGGTAGGCAACGTGCTCTTCACCGAGAATGTGGCAGAGTTCTATAAGGATCGCCAGCTCTATGCCACCAACGTTTGCGACACGATTCGCAATAAGCTTGTAGAAGGAAACGTGTTGACGGATTTAAAGAGTTTCCTTGATTTCAATTACTTTTCGGATGCCTTGTTAAGCCACGAGATAACGACGGAGATGCAACATTTGTTCGCCCAATGCAAGCAAATGATGGGAGTCACCGACGAGGAGATAGAATCTTACCGTAAAGAAAGGGAACATATGGATGAAGACTTGTCGGACAACAATGAAGCGAAGGACTCAGCCATGAAAGAGTATATTCAACTTCAAGAGGAGATTGACAACGCTAAAAAGAAACTATAATTGGAACAAGCAATATGAAAAGAACTATTTTGAGTATGATGATGGCAGCTGTAGCCATGTGCGTGTGGGCTGCCAACGATGGAAAGACCTTGAAGGTGAAACTCGACCTCGTAGGCTTCGGCGATTCGGTTGTGGTTTATCGTTCCGGCCAGCCAGAACTGACTTTCACGGGCAAGGACGGCAAGTTTGAGTTCGAGCTGCAGGTGGATGAGGTCTGCACAGGATTGTTTGCACAGCCCAGGCTGCTGCGGGGCGACATGGAAGACCCACATTTCTACTCCATACCTCTCGTTGGTGGAGAGTCGGTGCGTGTGTGGGACATCGACAATACCCGTTACGATGTGGATGGCACTGGTTTTTATGCCGACTACCACCAGGTGGACCTCTTCAACGAGAATGCTGGCAAGGAGAAACTTGCCAATGAAAAGAAATACGTCGAGATGAGGGCCGACAATTCCATCAGCAAGGAGGAACTCAGCAAATTCTACAAAGAGGTCTACATTCCCAGTTTCGACCGCTATCAGGAGGCATTGATTGGTTACATCAAGGCACATCCCAAACAAGACGCCACTTTGTGCCTGCTCAAAGACATCGATGGACTCGACAAGATGAAGGAGACCTTCATGCTCCTCGACTCCTCTGTGCGCGAGGGCCGCTTGAGGCCACTCTACGACAATTGGGTGGCAAGTGCCGAGCAGCGTCTTCAGGAAGAGGCTATGGAGAAAGAGGCTGAGAAGAAACAGGCCGAGGGAGTGGAGGCCCCTGCATTCACCCTCAACGACCTGGACGGCAAGCCCCTTGCTCTCGCCTCGCTACGCGGCAAGTATGTCATTCTCGACTTCTGGGGCTCGTGGTGCATATGGTGTATCAAGGGTTTCCCGAAGATGAAGGAGTACTACGCCAAATATCCTGGCAAGTTCGAGATTCTCGGCGTTGACTGCAACGATACGGAAGAGAAATGGAAGGCTGCCGTGAAGAAGCATGAACTGCCATGGCTGCACGTCTACTGCCCTGAGGGGGCAACGCTCCTATCCGACTATGGCATCATGGGATTCCCTACCAAGATTATCATCGGTCCCGACGGTAAGATCGTAAAGACCATCGTGGGTGAGGACCCATCGTTCTACACCCTGCTCGACAACTTGTTCGGCAAATAAAGTCAGGCTCATCGAACACTTTTTTCTCTCGAGATATGGAAAAGATGAACTGGCAGCGCCTCATATCCAACAAGCGTTTCGGGCAGGAAGACCGCCATATCTTCCGTCACGACGACCGTTCGGAATTCAAGCGCGACAGCGACCGTCTGATTTTCTCAGCCCCTTTCCGCAGGCTACAGAACAAGACCCAGGTATTTCCCCTCCCGGGAAGCATCTTCGTGCATAACCGACTGACCCACAGCCTTGAAGTGTCGGCGGTGGGCATGTCGTTGGGCAACGACGTGGCACACGCCCTGCTCTCCCAGCATCCTGAACTGGCAGGCACACTGGTGGGCGAGATGGGCACCATCGTCTCTTCGGCTTGTCTGGCCCACGACATGGGCAACCCACCATTCGGACATTCAGGCGAGCGTGCCATCCAGACCTTCTTCACCGAGGGACCTGGGCGCGAGCTCCATGGCCAGGTGAGCGACGTGTTCTGGAGCGACATCACCCACTTCGAGGGCAATGCCAATGCTTTCCGCCTGCTCACCCACCGTTTCAAGGGCCGCCGCGAGGGTGGATTCGTGCTTACCTATTCCACGCTGGCCGCCATCGTGAAGTATCCCTTCTCGTCGTTAGTGTCGGGGAAGAAAGGAAAGTTCGGGTTCTTCAGTAGCGAGGAGGAAGCCTACCGGCGCATTGCCGACGACCTGGGCATCATCCGTCTCTCAGGCGAGGGCGAGCCATTGCACTATGTGCGCCACCCGCTGGTCTACCTGGTGGAGGCTGCCGATGACATCTGCTACGAGATCATGGACATCGAGGATGCCCATAAGCTGAAAATCCTGTCGTTTGAGGAGACGACCACCCTGCTGTTAGGTTTCTTCGACGAGAAAGTAAAATCGAGCATCCTCCAAAGGATTGTCGACGAGGCCATCACCGACGACAACGAGAAGGTGGTGTATATGCGCTCGTGCGTAATCGGACTCCTGGAACGGGAATGTGTGGAGGCGTTCATCGCCAACGAGGACCAGATTCTCCTTGGCACCTTCGAAGGCTCGCTCATCGACCATGTACGGCCGGAGGTGGCAGAGGCCTATCGCACCTGTACCCAGGTGTCGCGGCGGAAGATATACAACAGCAAGCCTGTCATCGACGTGGAGCTCTCGGGATACAAAATCATCGAGACCATTATGGAGCAGATGACCCTGGCGGCCATCGCCCCCACACGTTTCTACTCTCAGCAGTTGCTGCGCCGTGTGAGTAGCCAGTACGACATCGACTCCCCCGACCTCGAGACCCGCATCATGGCCGTCATCGACTACATCAGCGGCATGACCGACGTCTATGCCCTCGACATCTACCAAAAAATCAATGGCATATCCCTCCCGATTGTGTGAGTGGAGTGAAAAACCAAAGAAAAAGCCCGCCATGATGGCGGGCTTATGCGTTTGTATGCGGATGCTTATTAAAGGTCATCGGGAATTCCAAGTTCCTCCTTCACCTGGTTGGCCCAGACGCTGTCTTCCATCACGGCCTTTCCTATCTCACTGGCATTACAGATAGAATCCAGTTCGTCCAACAGTCCTTCCATGGGAGCGAATTCCTCTTGCAGGGCCTTCAGTTGGTCGATTGCCTCGGCTGCCTTTGCGGGATCGTCACCGATGCTCTCCATCATCTCACCTACTTTCTTTAGCGAAGGAGCTACGATGACCATCGCTTTCTTCATGTAGTCCTTCCACTGGTCGGCAGTCCAGTTGGCACTTTCTGCCTTGGCCTTGGCCACGATGTCGGCAAGAGTCAGATTCTCTTCCACCTGCTCCGACTCAGCTTTGGCTTTGTCGTCCTTGTTTGGGTTTTCCCTACACGACACGACGCAGAAGCCCAGCATCAGGGCCAGCATCCCAATCCAAAAATTTTTCATTTCTTTTGTTAGTTTTTTTAGTTAAACATCGTTCGGCTCCCATAAAAGGCTTGTTGATGGAACACCCCATGCGACCGAACATTAAAAATCTCCCTACAAAAATAAAACATTTCTGCTGTTTTTGCAAAAAAAATGAACAAAATCGAACAAAATCAAATAAAAATGATACCATTTGTCCATCTGCCGGCATGCCACAACGAGCAACACCTCCTACCACTGCAGTAGGAGGTGATGGAGCATCGTGGTGCTCTCGCCGCACGAACCTGTATGCTGTAGGCAGAATCCACCGTTAGGATTGGGAGGTACGGGTGCGGAGAGGCTGACAGAGGTTTGAAGGTTCGGATCGTCGGGAGTGGGAAGCGGCGTGTCGGTAGTGACATTGGCGGTGAGCCTGCCGTCGGCATAGAGAAGACTGATGTGGCATCCCGTGCGGTAGCACACCGCACTGACCGCATTGGTGAGCGGCACCACCTGCCCCCGGTCGTAGCGTACGAGCAGGAAGTCGACGGCCTTGGCATATTTCGTGGTACGGATGATGCGCAGGCCATACCCCGTGAGGGTGCGCGTGTCGAACTTCAGGCAGATGTCCATATACTGTCCGGTGGCACTGCCGAACCCCTGTCCGGCCGTTTTGGTGGGATCAACGTCAAGCCTCACGCACATACTGTCGTAATCGCGTACGGGGGGAGTGAACATGATGCGTGCCCCACGCTGCGCCTGGAGCAGTCCCCACCCCACAGCACCATTGAATCCCTCGCCATACTCCCACATGGGGCGGGAGGGATCGAAGGTCCAGGGAAACTCTGCCGTGTCGGCAGGCTTGTAGCCGTCTACCGTCCACAAGCCCTCACGTACCTCGGGTTGCCACCAACAGGGGAAATCATGGAAATCGGTCTCCAGCGAACTGAGCACGCCCTTCGCCTTGACACGCCGTCCACCTATAGTCTGAGTGTCACCCTTCCCGCTTCTTGCATGAGCGGGGGTGATGGCCGCGAAAAGGTATTTGCCGTCATCACAGGGTTTCAGATGGTAGGTAGATGCTGGCGAGCGGTGCGAGGTGGCCACGGGAATGGCCTTCGTGGCATCGTCGTTGTCGGAGAGCAACCATGTGATGGCCGACTGGTCGGCATGGCCTTGCGGCGAGAGCTGGTACTGCAAGGTGGCCACCCCGTCACGCACCACGATTCTGGGTTTCCTGCTCAGCGTGGGAGCTGGCAGAGGCTTCCCCTCTAAGTTCACCTGTGTGGCCCCCTCGAGCCCTTCGGACGTGCGTGCCATGACGGTAAAGGAGAGCGGTGTGTCGTTGTCGTAGTCGGACACGAGTCGGCAACCACCATTTTCCAACGGCTCTGCCTGTAAGTATTTTTCAAAACCTTTTTGCACTATCCATTCCATCTTCTGCGGTGCTGTCACGCCATAATCGGCATGTCGGCGCACCGATGATGACAGCAAGACGGGAGACTCACCACCCACAAGACGCACCTCCCTCGGAGTGATGGCTACTGAGGTGGGAAGCGACCGCGCCGATGCCGATGCCATCGGACTCCAATGGTCATCGCCCGCCAACAGTCCGTCGACGTTGTATCCACCGGCCGTTTTGTAAGCCTCTAAAGCGGGCTTTCCATCAAGGCATACCGAGATTTCGGGATGCTCGGCCTCGACGAGGAAAGGCTGACCATTGAACGTCACGTTGCTGTAGTAACACCTAAGCCATGGGGCAGGATAGGCCGTCCATCCCACATAGGAAGGTTTTGCGGCATGGAAGCGGCAATCGATGAGCGTCACAGGCCCCGAAGCCTTGCAGAAATACGACTGCGTGTTATCACTCATCAAATGGAAATCACAGTCGAGCATCACGGCACCTGTCTGCCTGGTGGTATAGAATGGCTTTTGTCCGTAAAATTCAAAGTCACAATGCAAGTAAACCCCATTACCCGTGAGCGCATCGTCGGTACACTCCATGTGGCAATGGTCGAAGAGAATGCGGCGCGCGCCATTGAGCGGGTTCATGTTGAGCCGGCTGATGAACCTGACGTTCCGGGCCACCACCCTGTCGCCATGGCAGTAGGCCACATGGGCCTGCGTGATGGCAGATGAACGCTTCTTTCGGCCCTTCTCGGGAGCGAGCGGATAGTCGAGGTCCACATTACAATAGTTGCCCATGGTGAGGTTGCTCACCTCGAGTCCGTCGCCATGGAAGTCGAACATGGTGAAATTGCCCACCGCCCCTTGCGTCTGTCCGCGCTGCGAGGCGAGCACCACATGGCGTGGGTCGTGGGTGAGTCCGACGATGTGCAAGTTCTGGCACCTCACCGTCATGCCAAAAGGCTCCCGTCCGTCGCGCCCCACGGCAATGGTGGGGTTGTCGGAATCGTCAATCCAATAGACGTTGGGAGCCACGTACACCACCATTGGCTCGCTGGCCGTGCCATCGTGCCATCTCCTTGCCGCCTCCTGGAAAGAGCGGCAGGCGTAAGGAGCCAGCGTGTCGGTGAGGGTGGCGTCGACGAGCAAGTGACGCTCATCGAGCAGGTAGGTTTTTCCGTCGAATGAGAAAGAATTCGGTGTGAGCATCACCACAGGCAAGTTGGTGTCGAGCGGGTGGTTGAGCGGTTTCGCCAAAGGCTTCTGACCGGGTATGGCCATCATTGTCGTGACCAGCATTGCCAGCCACGAGAGCAAAATTTTTCTTGGTAACATGAAAAGGTAGTTTGGGGTTGGGAAGTCACTCCGAGGGAGCGAGGTGACTGGATATGATCCTTCCCACATCGCCAGTAGGCATGTTCATCACCTCGGGATGCTCGGCGATATAGGTGTCGATATGGCGTATGCGCTTCTCCTCAAGGATTTCGTCGATGGCAATGAGGATGCCAGTCTCCTCCACATCGCCGAAGCCATCGTTGATGGCGGTGCCAAACATTCTCATCGTGGGGCTCAGACCCATATAGGCGTTGACAAGCGGAGGGATATTGATGCCCAGTTTGCGTATCTCGGTATTGAGAATGCGGTAATCGTTGCGCAGTGAGTCCTCGCAGAGGATGGAGGCCAGTTCCTTGGGGTCGGACTCCAGTTTAAGCGGATTCATGGGGATGATGAGATTCTCCTTGTCGCCGAAATGCTTGTTGAGGAAATAGAGAATCATGTCGCGTCCTTTCCTCACATACGAGGGATACATCGTCATCTTGCCAAAGAAATACTTCACCTCGGGCATGATGACAGTGAGAGCTCCCAGTCCGTCCCAGAGGTTGTCGAGGGCGAAGAGACTCTTGGCCCCGCGCTTGCTGCTCTGATAGGGGATGGTGACATAGGAGCGTGCCAGTTCGATAGTCTGTGGAAGGTATTCCTTGATGAATTTCTCGGAAAAGCGGAACATATGGCTGGTGGCCAGAATAGGCTGTCCGTTCTTGTCGAAGTCCACTTCGTTGCCCAGTTTGTAGCGGTAGCCCGCGATAATCTCCTGTTCCTCCGGATTCCACACAAGGAGTTGCTTGTAGCAGTTGTCCATGAGGTCGAACTCATCGAGGTCGAGTTCCTTTCCCGTTCCGCCACCAGCAGCCCTGAATACCTCCTCACGCTGGCGTCCAATCTCCCTCACCACGTTGGGCGAGTCGTGGATGTCGACGATGAAAATCTGGTTGTGGCTCTTGTTGGTCGTCCTCAGACACTTGTCGGGGGTGAGTTCGCTGAGCAACAGTTCTTTGTCTACAGGTGGTATGATGGGTTGTTCCATGGGAAAAGAATTAGATCGATAGATAGTTTTTAGAGTTTGTAGACCTCGTCTTGCACGTATTTCGCCCATTGGGCCGGTGTTCTCGACTTGTCGAACGTCTGCCACTTGATGGGTTTTCCGATACTCACCTTGAAAGTCTGGTGGGCATTCTTGTACATCTCGTCGACGAGGAAGAGCATGGCCACGTTGAACTTCAGTCCGAGGCGCTTGCAGATGTTGGCGATGCGGTAGAAACGGTCGGAGTTACGGCCACTGAAATGGATGGGCACCACATCGCGCTGCGTCTCCACGCTCTTGGAGATAAAGGTCTTCTTCCAATCAAGGTCGTGTATCTCACCATTGATCTTGCGCGAGCACAGGCCTGCGGGGAACATCAGCATGTGGTTGTCGCTGGCAAATCCGGCCTTCACCATGGCAGGGAAGTTGCGGCTCTGGTTGCCCGTCTTGTTGATGGGTATGCAGAGCGGAGCCAGTCCGGGGAGGTTCATCAGCAGGTCGTTGACCAGATAGCGGAAGCGCCCGTCGTAGTGGCGTCCGATGATTGCCCCCAGGGCCACCCCGTCCTCACCACCCAGCGGGTGGTTGCTCACGAAGGTATAGAGGCGCCCGTCGTCCTTGGGAGGCAGGTTCTCCTTGCCCTCTATCACAAGAGTCATGTCGAGATACCTCACGCACTCCTCAAGCCAGTCCACACCAGTCTTGTCACGGCTCTCCCAAAGGAACTTGTTCACTTCGTCCTGATGAACGATTCGCTTGAGCCATTTCTTAACGAACGAGGGCACCATACTTGCCTTCGCTCCCATTTTGCTTTCAAGGATTAAGTCTAAATCTATGGTTTTCTCTGAAATTTCAGCCATTGGGTTACCATGCTCAAATGATATGCAAAAATAACTCAACTTTTTCAAAAAACACCCTTTTTCTTAGAAAAATCTTCCGAAATCACCAAAAAACAAATAAAACTATTGATTAGGGGATAGAAAACCGACATTTTGCCACTCTTTTATTTCAGAAGATGACACTTGTCTATCTGCTTTCATCAAAACGAAAAAAATGATTGGGAAAACTTTTTTAAAAAAATATGTGGGGAATTGTGGGGAATTGTGGGGAAAAATATGTAATTTTGGACCCGAAAAGAAGAAAACGACCCCATGCGATTATTAGGCAACATAGAAGCCCGTATCGACTCGAAAGGAAGAGTGTTTCTGCCTGCGGCATTCAGGAAGGTGCTGCAAGTAGGGGGAGACACCGGCCTCGTGCTTCGCCGCGACGTCTACCAGCCCTGCCTCACACTCTATCCTGAGGAGGCATGGAACACGCTGATGGACAGCGTGAGGTCGCGCATCGACTCCTGGAATCCGCGCCACATGCAGGTTTACCGCCAATTTCTCTCGGATGTGGAGATGGTATATCCCGACAGTGGCGGCCGCATACTGATACCCCGTCGCCTGCTCGAGATTGCTGGCATAGGACAAGGCATCCGCTTCATCGGGATGGGCGACTACATTGAGATATGGAGCAGCGAGCAAACCCAGGAGCCCTTTGTGGCTCAGGATGAGTTCAGGCAAGCCCTCGAGGCGCTGATGCGCCAGCACGAAGGCGACAAGGCGGAGGACTGCTGATGGAAGAGACCTACCATGTGCCTGTATTGCTCGAGGAGAGCGTCGCCGGTCTTGACATCCGGCCCGGAGGCACCTATGTCGACGTGACGTTCGGAGGCGGAGGCCACAGCCGGAGAATCCTCGAGTCGCTGGGACCCGAAGGCCGCCTCTACGGTTTCGACCAGGATGCCGACAGCGAGCGCAACATCCCCGCCGACAAGCGGTTTTGCTTTGTGAGGAGCAACTTCCGCTACCTGGCCAACTGGATGCGCTACTATGGCGTGGACCACATCGACGGACTGCTTGCCGACCTGGGGGTCTCGAGCCACCACTTCGACGACGAGAGCCGCGGTTTCTCGTTCAGGTTCGACTCGCCACTCGACATGCGGATGAACAAGCGGGCACGCACCACCGCCGCCGATGTGGTGAACACCTACAGCGAGAAGCAACTCTCCGACATCTTCTACCTTTATGGCGAACTGAAGAACGCGCGGCGGGTGGCCTCGGCCATCGTGAAGGCGCGGAGCGAGCAGCCCATACTCACCACACGCCAACTGGCAGACATGGCCTCACGCCTGTTTCCCCGTGAGCGGGAGAAGAAAGAGGTGACAAAGCTCTTCCAGGCGCTGCGCATCGAGGTGAACCAGGAGATGGAGGCCCTGAAGGAGATGCTCTCCGCAGCCACCCAACTGATAGGCCATGGCGGCCGGCTGGTGGTCATCACCTACCACAGCCTGGAAGACCGCCTTGTGAAGAACGTGATGAAGAGCGGCAATGTGGGCGGCACGATAGAGCAAGACTTCTTCGGCCGCGTGGCGACCCCCTTCACCCAGGTGAGCAACAAAGTGATTGTGGCCAGCCCCGAAGAGCAGCGCGACAATCCGAGAAGCAGGAGTGCGAAACTGAGAATTGCAGAGAAGAAATGAGTTCTGAGAACCGGGAGGCGAAAGAACCGATAGAAAAGAAGAACTGAGAGGAAAAAGAATTGAGAGGAAATGAAGAATAAAGAGGAAAACATCGACCCACGAGAGGAAATGGAAACAATGATTGCGGCCTATGACGAAGAAGGCCCAACCAACGACGACGAGCAAGCCCAAGACAGAGAGCCGGAACAAGTCCACCCCAGCCTGAAAGAGGTGATCAAGGAAAATGCACGCGAAGATGAGCAACCCTACTCTTCCACGTTCTCCCTGCGCACCATTCTTGGTGGCGACATTCTCAACACCCAAGCCATCCGCAGGCAGGTGTGGCTGTTTCTGCTCATCACACTGTTTGCCGTGTTCTATATTTCCAACCGATACAGTTGCCAGAAACAGCAGATAGAGATCGACAAGCTCACCCAGACGCTCAAGACCTCGAAATACAAGACGCTGTCGCTCTCGAGCATCCTCACCGAGAGATGCCGCGAGAGCCATGTGGTGGACATGCTGCACGCCAACAACGACAGCACCATCCACCCCGCCGACCAACCCCCATATATCATCCTGACACCGCAATAACCATCCATGAGCAAATCGAAGAAAAATATCATCTCACGATATTCGTTCATCGCCATCCTGATGACGATTGTCGGTGTGTTGGTGCTTGTCAAGGCGTTCTATATCATGACTGCCAAGCACGACTACTGGATGGACGTGGCCAAGAAACAGAAGCCCGACAGCCTGGTGGTGAAGCCCAACCGTGGCAACATCTTCAGCGACCAGGGCGAGCTGATGGCCAGTTCGCTGCCTGAATACAAGATGTTCATGGACTTCAAGGTGGGCGGAGAGAAGAAAGACTCGCTTTGGCGCGAGAAGGTAGACAGCATCTGCATGGGGCTCCACGAGATCTTCCCCGAGAAATCGGCAGAGGAGTTCAAGGCCGACTTGGAGAAAGGTCACGAGAAGATGAGCCAGAACTGGCCCATCTGGCCCAAGCGGGTAGACTACAACACCTTCGTGAAAGTGAAGCAGCTCCCCATTTTCAACATGCCCAAGTTGCGTGGCGGATTCCACTATGAGGAGAACAACGCCCGCCGCCGGCCTTTCGGCACCCTGGCCTCGCGCACCGTGGGCGACATGTATGGCGCCAAGGACACCGCCCGCTTCGGACTCGAGCTGTCGTTCGACTCCATCCTCCGCGGCCAACCTGGCATCACCCACAAGCGCAAGGTGATGAACAAATACCTGAGTTTCATCGACGTGCCACCCACCGATGGCGACGACATACAGACCACCATCAACGTGCAGATGCAAGACATCGCCGAGAAAGCCGTGGAGGAAGAGCTGAAACTCATCAACGGCGACGTGGGCGTAGCCATTGTGATGGAAGTGGCCACGGGCGACGTGAAAGCCATCGTCAACCTGGAGAAATGCAGCGACGGCCAGTACCGTGAGCGCCGGAACCATGCCGTTTCCGACCTGCTCGAACCAGGCTCGGTGTTCAAGACGGCCTCGGTGATGGTGGCCCTCGACGACGGGGTGGTCGACACCTCGTACAGGGTGAACACCGGAAACGGACAGATGATGATGCATGGCGCGCAGATGAACGACCACAACCGCGCATCGGGCGGCTATGGCACCATCACGCTCGGAAGAGCCGTGCAGGTGAGTTCGAACATCGGCATCAGCAAGGTAATCGACGAATTCTACAAGGACAACCCCGAGCGCTACGTCGACGGTCTCTACCGCATCGGCATCGCCGAAGACCTGCATGTGCCCATCACAGGCTCCACCCCACCCCGCATCCGTAAGCCCCAGAAGAACTCGCGTGGCAAGTACACCAACTGGAGCCTCACCACGCTGCCCTGGATGAGCATCGGCTACGAGACGCAAGTGCCCCCCATCTCCACACTTACCTTCTACAACGCCATCGCCAACAACGGCAAGATGATGAAGCCACGTTTCGTGACCCGCGTGCTGCGAGAGGGCCAGGTGGTGGCCGAGTATCCCCCCGTGGTGCTGCGCCACCAGATATGCAAGCCTACCACGCTGGCCAAGGTGCAAGACATGCTTTGCAAGGTGGTGACCCGCGGCACGGGAAAGAAAGCCAAGTCGGAGTCGTTCACCGTAGCCGGCAAGACCGGCACGGCACAGATCTCAAAGGGACGAGGAGGATACAAGTCGGGCACGATGCACTATCTCGTGAGTTTCGTAGGTTACTTCCCCGCCGACAACCCCCGTTACAGCTGCATCGTGTGCCTGCAGAAAGCCGGTCTGCCCGCATCGGGCGGAACGATGAGCGGATGGGTGTTCCACAATATATCAGAAGGCGTGATGGCACACAACCTGAACATGGACGTCTCGAGCGCACGCGACACCGTGCAGGAGCGCAAGCCCAAAGCCATGGGCGGCGACCTGAAGGCGGCCGGCATGGTGCTCGGGCACCTGGGATTCGACACCCAGCGCAAGTGGGGTGACACCAGCGGCAACCAGTCGTTCTGGGGCTCGGTGGCACTTGGCGGCACCCAATACGTGCTGACGCAAAAAGAGAACACGCCCGACGACAAGGTGCCCGACGTGAAGGGGATGGGTGCCCGCGACGCCATCTACCTGATGGAGCGGCGCGGCATCAAGACCAAGATCGTGGGACGTGGCAAGGTGAAAGGCCAGAGCCTGGCACCGGGCGACAAGGTGGTGCGCGGACAAGTGTGCACCCTGACCATGCAATATCAGTAAAGCAATAACATACACGATTATGATACTAAGGGATTTAATCAAAGACATCAAGCCCATAGGCATATATGGCGATGCCGGCATCGAGATTGCCGGCGTAGACATCGACTCACGCCAAGTGGCCGACGGCCATCTCTTCGTAGCCATCAAGGGCACGCAGGTAGACGGCCACCAGTTCATCGGCAAAGCCGTAGCCGCCGGAGCCTCTGCCGTCATGTGCGAGCAGTTGCCCGACGAGCAGGCTCCGGGCGTGACCTATGTGGTGGTGGCCTCGACAGAGGAGACGGTGGGAAAGGTGGCCACCCTGTTCTTCGGCAACCCCTCACGCCAACTGAGACTGGTGGGCGTGACCGGCACTAACGGAAAAACCACCATTGCCACCTTATTATATAATATGTTCAGGAAGTTCGGCCACAAATGCGGACTCCTTTCCACCGTGTGCAACTACATCGACGGCGAGGCAGTGGCCGCCGACCACACCACCCCCGACCCCATCCAACTCAACAAGTTGCTCGCGCGCATGGTGGCGGCAGGATGCGAGTATGTGTTCATGGAGTGCAGCAGCCACGCCATCCACCAGCACCGCATCGGAGGCCTGCATTTCGCCGGGGGCATCTTCACCAACCTCACCCGCGACCATCTCGACTACCACAAAACCTTCGAGAACTACCGCGACGCGAAGAAAGCCTTCTTCGACAGTCTGCCGAAGAGCGCCTTCGCCATCACCAATGCCGACGACAAGAACGGGATGGTGATGGTGCAGAACACCAAGGCCCGCGTGAAGACCTACTCCACCCGTGGCATGGCCGACTTCAGGGCCAGGCTGCTCGAATGCCATTTCGAGGGCATGTATCTCGAGGTCGACGGCCGTGAGGTGGGCGTGCAGTTCATCGGGAAGTTCAACGTGAGCAACCTGCTGGCCGTCTATGGTGCCGCCGTGATGCTGGGCAAGGCCCCCGACGACATCCTCGTGGTGCTGAGCACGCTGAAGAGCGTGAGCGGCCGCCTGCAGCCCGTACGGTCGCCCGAAGGATATACCGCCATCGTCGACTACGCCCACACCCCCGATGCCCTCGAGAACGTGCTCAATGCCATCCACGAGGTGCTCGACGGCAAGGGCCAGGTCATCACCGTTTGTGGTGCCGGTGGCAACCGCGACAAGGGCAAGCGGCCGCTGATGGCACAGGAGGCCGTGCGACAGAGCGACCGGGTGATCATCACCAGCGACAACCCCCGGTTCGAAGACCCCCAGGACATCATCAATGACATGCTGGCCGGCCTCACCCCACAGCAGAAGAACAAGGTGGTGACCATCGTCGACCGCCGTGAGGCCATCCGCACCGCCTGCATGCTGGCCAAGAAAGGCGACGTGATACTCGTGGCCGGAAAAGGACATGAGGACTACCAAGAGATACAAGGCGTGAAGCATCACTTCGACGACCGCGAGGTGCTCGAGGAGATCTTCGCAAGCCAACAGGCATGACCCAACAATGAACCTCAAAAAACCAACTGACAATGCTATACTATATTTTCAGATTTCTCGAGCGCTTCGATATTCCCGGCTCGCACATGTGGCACTACATCTCGTTCAGGTCGCTCCTGGCACTCATTCTCTCGCTCATCATCTCGGCATGGTTTGGCGAGCGGTTCATCAAGTTCATGAAGCGCCGCAAGATCTCCGAGGTACAGCGTGAGGCCAGCATCGACCCCTTCGGCGTGCAGAAAAAGGGCGTGCCCACCATGGGCGGCATCATCATCATGGTGTCGATACTCGTGCCTGTCTTGCTCTTCGGCCGCATGCGCAACATCTACCTCATACTGATGATCGTCACCACCATCTGGCTCGGTTTCCTGGGCTTTCTCGACGACTACATCAAGATTTTCAAGAAGAACAAGGACGGACTGAAAGGCAAATACAAGATAGTGGGCCAGCTGAGCATCGGACTCATCGTGGGCCTGGTGCTCTGGGCCAGTCCCGACGCCAAAATCCATGAGACCGTGAAGACAGCCAGCGCCGTGTCGGGACCTGCCACGGAGATATCGGCCACGACACCCGCCACCGACCAGTCCGCAGGCAAGACCACCACGCTGAAGTCGGAACCGGTGAAGTCGCTCAAGACCACCCTGCCCTTCATCAAGAACCACAACCTCGACTACTCCGAGGTGATGGGATTCATGGGCAAGCACAAGACGGCCGCCGGCTGGGTGCTCTTCGTCCTCATGACCATCATCGTGGTGACGGCGGTGAGCAACGGCGCCAACCTGAACGACGGCATGGACGGCATGTGTGCCGGCAACTCCGCCATCATCGGCGTGGCACTGGGCATCTTCGCCTATGTGAGCAGTCACATCGAATATGCCTCGTATCTCGACATCATGTATATCCCGGGGTCGCAGGAACTGGTGATCTTCATGTGTGCCTTCGTGGGTGCGATGATTGGTTTCCTGTGGTACAACGCCTATCCCGCACAAATCTTCATGGGCGACACGGGTTCGCTCATGATTGGCGGCATAATCGGCGTGTGTGCCGTCATCATCCACAAGGAACTGATGCTCCCCATCCTCTGCGGCATCTTCTTCGTGGAGAGCCTGAGCGTGATGATTCAGACGGGATACTTCAAATACCGCAAGCGCAAGGGAGAGCGCGTGAGGATATTCCGCGCGGCACCTCTCCACGACAACTTCCGCAAGCTCGACTCGCAGCTCGACCCCAACAGCCGCTATATCCTCAAGAGATGGCCACAGAGGCAGTTCCATGAGTCGAAAATCACGGTGAGGTTCTGGATCACCACCATCATCCTTGCCGCCATCACCATCATCACCCTCAAGATCAGATAGCACCACGGCTTACTATACAGAAAGAAAATAATTGATTGAAGACAGAATATTTAGGAAAAGATTGGAAATGAAAAGAATTGTTGTTTTGGGCGCGGCCGAGAGTGGGGCCGGCGCCGCCGTACTGGCAAAGAAAGAAGGCTTCGACGTGTTCGTGTCCGACATGTCGGCCATCAAGGACAAATACAAGCAGTTGCTCGACAGCCATGGCATAGAATGGGAGGAGGGACACCACACCGAGGAGAGCATCCTCAATGCCGACGAGATCATCAAGAGTCCCGGCATACCCAATGACGCCCCCATCGTAAGAAAAGCCATCGACAAAGGCATACATATCATCAGCGAGATAGAGTTTGCCGGCCGCTACACACACTCGAAGATGATTTGCATCACGGGCAGCAACGGCAAGACCACCACCACCTCGCTCATCTACCATATCTTCAAGTCGGCTGGATACGACGCCGGACTGGCCGGCAACATCGGCCGCAGCCTGGCCCTCCAGGTGGCCGAAGACCCACATGAGTACTACATCATCGAGCTGAGCTCGTTCCAGCTCGACAACATGTATGACTTCCGCGCCGACATCGCCATCCTGCTCAACATCACCCCCGACCACCTCGACCGCTACGACAACTGCATGCAGAACTATGTCGACTCGAAGATGCGAATCATCCAGAACCAGACGAGCAACGACAGCTTCATCTACTGGAACGACGACCCCATCATCAAGCGCGAACTCGAGAAATACGACATCAAGGCCATCCAGTATCCCTTCTCCGAACTGAAGGAGAAAGGCTCGATAGGCTACATCGAGGAAGGGCAATACTGCCTGGAGAAGCCCACCCCCTTCAACATGGAGCAAGAGGAGCTGAGCCTCACTGGCAGGCACAACATCTACAACTCGCTGGCAGCCGGACTGGCCTCGAACATCGCCGGTGTGAAGAAAGAGGTGATACGCAAGAGCCTGGGCGACTTCCCCGGCGTGGAGCACCGACTGGAGCGCGTGGCCACCGTGAGGGGTGTGAACTACGTCAACGACTCGAAGGCCACCAACGTGGACGCCTGCTGGTATGCCCTCGAGAGCATGACCACGCCCACCGTGCTCATCATCGGAGGCAAGGACAAGGGAAACGACTACAATGCCATCAAGGACCTGGTGCGCGAGAAATGCCGCGCCCTCGTGTTCCTCGGTGCCGACAATGCCAAGTTGCACGCCTTCTTCGACGACATGGGCATCACCATCCGCGACACCCACGGCATGGCCGACTGTGTGGCCGCCTGCTACGAATTGGCACAGCCCGGCGACACCGTGCTGCTCAGTCCGTGCTGCGCCAGTTTCGACCTGTTCAAGAACATGGAAGACCGTGGCGAGCAATTCAAGACCCTCGTCAGAAACCTGTAACGCATGAAAATATCGATTGGCAACATATTCAAGGGCGACAAGGTCATCTGGATGATCTTCTTCTTCCTGTGCATCATCAGCATCATGGAGGTGTTCAGCTCGAGCAGTTCGCTCACCTACGACAAGAGCAGTTACTGGGGACCGGTAATCAAGCACGTAGGCATACTGCTCGTGGGCATCTTCGTGATGATCATCGTGCAGAACATCGACTGCAAGTACTTCAAGGTTGCCACGCCCTTCCTGCTCATCATCTCGGTCATTACCCTGATTTGGGTGCTGGTGGCCGGGCAAGCCACCAATGGCGCACAACGGTGGATCAGCCTCTTCGGCATACAATTCCAACCCTCTGAAATCGCCAAGGGCACCATCGTGCTCTCGGTGGCGCAGATTCTCAGCGCCATGCAGACCGAGGAGGGCACAGAGGAGAACACCTTCAAGTATGTGCTCACCGTCTGCATACCACTGATGGGCCTTATCGTGTTCGAGAACCTCTCCACCGCCATGCTCATCGGCATCGTCGTGGTAGGCATGATGTTCTACGGAGGAGTGTCATTGAAAAAAATCGGACAACTCGTGGGTGGTGTGGCCCTATTCGGTGCCGTGGCACTGACCCTCATCATGCTCGTTGGAAAGGAAGAGGATGCCACCCCCAACGACAAGAACAACCTCACCGAGCAGGTGGTGAAGACCGAAGAGTCGTCCTCGGTCATCGACAAGCTTTTCCACCGCGCAGGTACCTGGAAAGGGCGCATACGCAAGTTCATCAGCAACGAGGAAGTGCCGCCAGAGGAGTTCGACCTCGATAACGACTCGCAGATTGGGCATGCCAACATCGCCATCGCCTCGTCGGAAATCGTGGGCAAGGGCCCCGGCAATTCCGAGGAGCGCGACCTCCTGCCCCAGGCCTTCTCCGACTTCATTTATGCCATCATTATCGAGGAACTTGGGCTGGCTGGCGGCATATTCGTCATGTTTCTTTACATTTTCCTACTCTGGAGAGCAGGACGTATCGCCGACCGCTGCGTCAACTTCTTCCCGGCCTTCCTGGTGATGGGGCTGGCGCTCCTGCTGGTGTGCCAGGCCATGTTCAACATGATGGTGGCCGTGGGACTGGCGCCCGTCACCGGGCAGCCGCTGCCACTCATCAGCAAGGGCGGCACATCCACCATCATCAACTGCATCTTTATCGGGGCCATGCTCAGCGTGAGCATCTCGGCCAAGAAGAAGGCCGTGGTAAAATGACGGGATGAGTGAAAGGAGGAAAGGAGAAAAAATTGTCCCAAAATCTTTCTACTAAATTTGTGCAAAGCGAAAAAAAACCTTACCTTTGCATGGAGATGTTGAAATGAGCTAAAACAAGGCACAGCAAGCATGCTTGACACTGTGCCATGTTTGTTTTGCTCTAACACCAAAACGCATGAAAACGAGCGAATTACGAGTCATCATCAGCGGAGGAGGCACAGGGGGACACATCTTCCCGGCCATCTCCATTGCCAATGCCATCAAGGCCTTGCGCCCCGATGCCCAGATACTTTTCGTGGGTGCCGAGGGACGCATGGAGATGCAGCGCGTGCCCGCCGCAGGTTATGAGATCAAGGGGTTGCCCATCTGCGGTTTCGACCGCAAGAACCTGTTGCGCAACTTCTCGGTGCTGCTGAAGATATGGAAGAGCCAGCGCCTGGCCAAGAAAATCATACGCGAGTTCCGTCCGATGGCGGCCGTGGGAGTTGGCGGATACGCCAGCGGTCCCACGCTCAACAAATGTGCCGACATGGGCATTCCCTGCCTCATCCAGGAGCAGAACTCATACGCCGGTGTCACCAACAAGCTGCTGGCGAAGAAAGCCCGCAAGATTTGCGTGGCCTACGAGGGCATGGAGCGCTTCTTCCCTGCCGACAAGCTGATGCTTACGGGCAATCCCGTCAGGCAGTCGCTGCTCGACACCAAGCTTAGCCGCGACGAGGCAGCCCGCCAACTGGGCCTCGACCCCGCCAAGAAGACCATCCTCATCGTTGGAGGCAGCCTGGGTGCCCGCACCATGAACGAGAGCGTGCTCCGCCATCTCGACCAACTGGAGCAGTCGGGCGTGCAGGTGATGTGGCAAACCGGCAAATACTACTTCGACGACATCCAGAAGCAGTTGGCCAGCCGGCCGGCCATCAGCACCCTGAAGGCGACCGACTTCATCAGCGACATGGGCGTGGCCTACCGCGCCGCCGACCTTGTGGTGAGCCGTGCCGGAGCCAGCAGCATCTCGGAGTTCTGCCTCATCGGCAAGCCCGTGATTCTCGTTCCCTCGCCCAACGTGGCCGAAGACCACCAGACGAAGAACGCCATGGCCCTGGTGAAGAAAGACGCGGCCCTCATGGTGACCGACGCCGAGGCCCCCGAGCGGCTCATCGACCTGGCACTGACCACCGTTGCCGACGCCGGAAGGCTGGCTACGCTCGGTGCCAACGTGAAGAAGATGGCCCTGCCCGACTCGGCCAAAATTATCGCCCAGGAAGTGATAGAAATGGCCACTTCGAACAATCAATAGTGTAAAGGGATGGAAGCAACAGACATCAAATCGGTATATTTCATCGGGGCAGGCGGCATCGGCATGAGTGCCATTGCCCGCTATTTCCTGCACAAGGGAATCTTCGTCGCAGGATACGACAAGACCCCTTCGGCCCTCACCTCGAAACTGGAGGAGGAGGGCATGGCCATCCATTTCGCCGATGACCCAAGTCTCATACCCGACGAATGCCGCGACGCCAAGTCGACCCTGGTGGTCTACACCCCCGCCATACCCGCCGACCACCGCGAGATGGCCTACTTCCGCCAGGGAGGCTTCGAGATACAGAAGCGTGCGCAGGTGCTCGGCACCCTCACACGCACACACAAGGGACTCTGCGTGGCCGGCACACACGGCAAGACCACCACATCGTCGATGTGCGCGCATATCATGCACGAGAGCAGCAGCGACTGCAACGCCTTCCTTGGTGGCATCACCAAGAACTATGGCACCAACTATATCCTGTCGGACAGCGACTACGTGGTAATAGAGGCCGACGAGTACGACCGCTCCTTCCACTGGCTCAGGCCATGGATCACCGTCATCACCGCCACCGACCCCGACCACCTCGACATCTACGGAACAAAAGAGGCCTACCTCGAGAGTTTCCGCCACTATACCACGCTCATCCAGCCCGGCGGAGCACTCATCATCCACCGCGGACTGGAGATGCAGCCACAAGTGGGCGAGGGCGTGAGGACATTCGACTACAGCCGCGACGAGGGTGACTTCCATGCCGAGAACATCGTCATCGACAACGGAGAAATCACCTTCGACTTCGTCTCTCCCACCGGGAGAGTCGACAACGTGAGCCTTGGACAGCCCGTGCCCATCAACATCGAGAACGCCGTGGCCGCCATGGCCATGGCCCAGCTCAGCGGGTGCACCGACAGCGAGCTGCGCGACGGGATGGCCACCTACAGTGGTGTGGACCGCCGTTTCGACTTCAAGGTGAAAGACGACCGCCACGTGGTGCTGAGCGACTATGCCCACCACCCCATGGAGATCTACCAGAGTGCGAAGAGCATACGTGAACTCTACCAGAACCGCAAGGTGACGGCCATGTTCCAGCCCCACCTCTACACCCGCACCCGCGACTTCTACAAAGATTTCGCCAATAGCCTGAGCTTGCTCGACGAGGTGGTGCTCTGCGATATCTACCCTGCCCGCGAGGAACCCATTCCCGGGGTGACGTCGCAGCTCATCTACGACAACCTGCGCCCTGGCATCGAGCGGGCCATGATCCGCAAGGACGACGTGCTCGACTATGTGCGCAGCCGCGACTTCGACGTGCTGCTCGTGCTCGGGGCCGGCGACCTCGACAACTACGTCGACCAGATGGCCGCCATCATCAAAGAGAAATAAACGACACCCATGTACATCAACTGGAAGAAGACCATCATCGTGACGCTCGACCTGGTGCTTGTAGCCTACATCGCACTGGCCGTGACCTCCTTCAACAAGCCCGACCGCTCCAGTCAGGTCTGCAAGAAGGTGAGCATCCGCGTGGCCGACACCGACTCCAGTGGATTCCTCAGCGCAGGAGAGATCAAGCGTATCCTCGTGAGCAAGAACCTCTATCCCGACGGCAAGAGCATGGAGCAGACCGACCTGCGGAAGATGGAGAGCACCCTCAAGGAGCACATGCTCATCAAGGATGCCGAATGCTACAAGACCCAAGACGGGCTCGTGGGCATCACCGTGAGCCAGAAACTGCCCATGCTCAGGATAAAATCCGACAACGGCGAAGACTACTACATCGACGACGAGGGCAACATCATGAGCAACGGCTCCTATGCCTCCGACCTGCTCGTGGCCACCGGCAACATCAGCAACTGGTATGCGCAGAACTACATCCAGGTGGTGGCACGCTGGATCTCACAGCATGAGCTGTGGCGCAACCAGGTGGTGCAGCTCAACGTGCTGCCCGACAAGAGCCTCGAGATCGTGCCCCGCATCGGAGGGCACATCGTGTGCCTGGGGAAGTTGCCCGAGCGCTCCGACAAAGTGAGGCGCGAGCGCGACATCAACCAGTTCCTCGACACCAAGCTCACACGTCTCGACAAGTTCTACCGCTATGGTCTCAACGAGATTGGGTGGAACAAGTACAGTTACATCGACATCGAGTTCGACAACCAGATCATCTGCAAGAAAAACAAGAACGGCAAGGACGACGACATCCGGGACGAGTCTCCTGACAACGGCGACGCCAAGCCCCAGACAGCAACCCATTAACGATAAATCAAGAAATCCAAAAATATATTATATATGGCAGCAAAGGAATTCATAGTAGCGATTGAATTGGGCTCTTCGAAAATCACCGGCATCGCCGGCAAGAAGAGCATGGACGGCAGCATCCAGGTGCTCGCCGTCGTGAAAGAAGACGCCACTTCCTGCATCCGCAAGGGCGTGGTCTACAACATCGACAAGACGAGCGTCTGTCTGACCAACATCATCAAGAAACTCAAGACCCTTCTGAAATCTGAGATCTCGAGGGTATACGTGGGCATGGGCGGCCAGTCAATCCGCAGCGTCAGGAACACCATCGTGAAGACGTTGCCCGAAGACTCCGTGGTGACGCAAGACATCATCAACGAGCTGATGGACAACAACCGCAGCATGTCGTATCCCGACCAGGAGATACTCGACGCCGCCACACAAGAATACAAGGTGGGCACACAATACCAGATCGACCCCGTTGGCATCACCTGCAGCAAGCTGGAGGGCAACTTCCTCAACATCCTGTGCCGCAAGGCATTCTTCCGCAACCTGAACAAGTGCTTCGAGAACGCCAACATCACCATCGCCGAGCTCTACCTCGCTCCCATCGCATTGGCACACAGCGTGCTCACCGAGGTGGAGAAGCGCACGGGCAGCCTGCTCGTCGACCTGGGTGCCGACACCACCACCGTGGCCCTCTACCACAAGAACATCCTCCGCCACCTGGCCGTTATCCCCCTGGGCAGCAACAACGTGACCAAGGACATCGCCAACGTGCTGCAGATTGAGGAGAAGGATGCCGAGGCCATGAAACTGGAATACGCACAGGCCCTCACCGACCCCAACGACATCGAGGAAGACAAGAAATACCGCATCGACGACGAGCGCACTGTCACCCAGCAAGAGTTTGTTGACATCGTGGAGGCACGCGTCACCGAGATTATCCAGAACGTGTGGTACCAGGTGCCCAGCGACTACAAGAACAAGCTCATGGGCGGCATCATCCTCACTGGTGGCGGTTCGAACATGAAGAAAATCAAGGAGGCCTTCTCCGACATCACCAAGATTGGCAAGGTGCGCGTGGCTGGTTCGGTGAACCATAACGTGACCTCCACCGACAAGGACGTAAACGCCCGCAACGGCATGATGAACACCGTGATCGGACTACTCGCCAAGGGCGACCTGAACTGCGCTGGCCAGACCATCACGAAGACCGACCTCTTCGGCGACCAGTCTGCCGCCACCACCCCTGCTCCCGAAATCAACAAGCCCGCATTCCGCAAGCCTGGTGAGACAGAGCCCGGCGTGGTGATGACCGCCAAGGAGAAGGAAGCCCTCGAGGAAGACCGCCGTCGCAAGCAGGCCGAGGCACAGCGTGCCGCCGAGCAAAATGCGAAGGACGACGTGGAGCCACGTGGCAAGGGATTCTTAGGCAGACTCAGGGATACGGTGAAAGACTTCACCACCAAGCTCATCTCTGAAGAGCCTGACGATGACAACAAATAAAACTGCAAACTAAAAGTCACACACATACAAAATAACAACGTATATGCCAGTCAAAGATAAACCAGAGGCACTCGATTTTCCCGACCTCCCAAAAGAGAACAGTATCATCAAAGTCATCGGCGTGGGCGGTGGCGGTGGCAACGCCGTTAACCACATGTACCGTGAGGGTATCCACGACGTCACCTTCGTGCTCTGCAACACCGACCGTCAGGCACTCAACGATTCACCCGTACCCGTGCACCTGCAATTAGGCACCGAGGGTCTGGGAGCCGGCAACAAGCCCGAGCGCGCCCGCAAGGCAGCCGAGGAGAGCGAGGACGCACTGCGCCGCATGCTTGACGACGGCACCAAGATGGCCTTCATCACCGCTGGTATGGGTGGCGGAACCGGTACCGGAGCCGCTCCCGTCATCGCACGCATCTCCAAGGAGATGGGCATCCTCACCGTGGGTATCGTCACCATCCCCTTCCGTTTCGAGGGCAAGCGCAAGATCGACCAGGCCCTTGATGGTGTGGAGGAGATGGCCAAGCACGTCGACGCCCTCCTTGTGATCAATAACGAGCGCCTGCGCGAGATCTATCCCGAACTGGGAGTGCTCAATGCCTTCGCCAAGGCCGACGACACGCTGAGCGTGGCCGCCCGCAGCATCTCCGAGATCATTACCGTGCACGGACTCATCAACCTCGACTTCAACGACGTGAAGACCGTGCTCAAGGACGGTGGCGTGGCCATCATGAGCACTGGCTTCGGCGAGGGCGAGGGCCGCGTGAAGAAAGCCATCGACGATGCGCTCAACTCACCGCTGCTCAACAACAACGATGTGTTCAACTCAAAGAAGATCCTGCTCAGCATCACCTTCTCGAACGAGAAGGGCTCCACCGGACTGATGATGGAGGAGATGACCGACGTCAACGACTTCATGGCACAGTTTGGCGACAACTTCGAGATCAAATGGGGTCTTGCCGTCGACCCGGAACTGGGCAAGAAGGTGAAGGTCACCATCCTCGCCACCGGCTTCGGCATCGAGAACGTCGACATGATGAGCGAGCACCTTATCAACACCACCACTGCCGAGCAGATGCGCAGGCAGGCACAGGAGGCCGAGGAGCAACAGCAGAAAGACGAGCGCCGCGACCGCTACTATGGCCATGACGGCAAACCGTCGAAGCGCCCGAAGAACATCTTCATCTTCAACCAGGAAGACCTCGACAACGAAGACGTAATCCTGTCGATCGAGAGTACACCCACCTACCGCCGCACACGCCAGAACCTCGACGATATCCGCACACAGGCCGATGGCGATACCAGCGAGTCGACCGGCAAGGACAATGGCATTGAGGGCACGAGCAAAATCGTTTTCTAAACCATTGACACCATGACACTTTTCGATCAGATCAGTGAGGACATCAAGGCTGCGATGAAAGCCCGCGACAGGGTGCGCCTCGACACGCTCCGCAATATCAAGAAAGTGTTTCTCGAGGCCAAGACGGCTCCGGGAGCCAACGACACCCTTGACGATGCCGACGCGC
This sequence comes from uncultured Prevotellaceae bacterium, assembly GCA_900320585.1. Lineage (GTDB taxonomy): Bacteria > Bacteroidota > Bacteroidia > Bacteroidales > Bacteroidaceae > Prevotella. The sequence goes on from ONSV01000002.1 coordinate 25,010, forward strand.
TGAAAATCATCCAGAAACTGGCCAAGCAAGGACGAGAGTCGGCTGCCACCTTCGCCCAGCAAAACCGCCAGGACCTGGCCGACAGCGAGTTGGCACAAGTAGCCGTCATCGAGAGCTACCTGCCCCAGCAACTCGGCGAGGCCGAGATAGAGGCCCAGGTGCGCGAGATCATCGCCGCCACCGGAGCCTCGAGCATGAAGGACATGGGCAAGGTGATGGGCATGGCCAGCAAGCAAATGGCCGGCAAGGCCGACGGGCGTGCCATCTCGGCCGTTGTACGCCGCCTGCTCTCCTAATCAAACAACTGACGTAACACCTCCAGCGACTTCATCTCGGGAAATCCCGGCACATGAAGCCTGTAGAACTCCAAGATCACCTCTGTGCAACGGTTGCGCTCCGCGCGCGACATTGTACAGAGGTGCATCGTTTTGTAGTTGAGCCTCATCAGCAGACCTATCTTTCCCGCCTCGGCAGGCATCAGGAAGTGGGCATGGGGTGGCGGTGTAGACGAGAAGCACCCGTTGATCAGGTCGAAATAAGCATGCGGCTCCACCTCATCGGTGTTGGGGAAGAATCCGATGAAGCGCGTAAGCCGTATCATGAAGACAAGATGGAAGTTGGAAAAGCCCTGCCCCACCTCGTCGAGCCACAGGATGCTCGACTCCACAAACCGGTATAGCAGCACGTTGTCGTGCTCGTCGCGTGTGGCATGGGAGAGAAACTCGGCCAGGAACATCCCGATCGACAACTTGTAGGGGTCGAGATGAAGCGATGAAAGGGGCGCTGCCATGCGGATATCGCGCAAGCGCTGGAGTGAGGCTTTCAGCCGCATGTCGAAGTCCACCTCCACCACATTGAGCGGCTGGAACAACTGCTTGCGCATCTTACCATGCGCCGACTTGCTCACCTTCACCATGAAAGCCACACGGCCCTGTTGCTCGGTAAGCATGTCGACCACGAGCGAAGCGTCGCCATACCTCACCGCACGCAGCACCACAGCCTTTGTTCTTGTCATCATCATGGGGGTAAAATTACAAGAAAACCATGGAAAAACAAAGCACCATGCCCACAAATATCGCAAAATGAGGCAAAAAGGAAAAAAATTTTGCCTAAAATTTTGTGGGATGACGAAAAAGCAGTACCTTTGCATCCGCAAAACAAGTCTATGGTCCATTCGTCTATCGGTTAGGACGAGAGATTTTCATTCTCTAAAGAGCAGTTCGACTCTGCTATGGACTACTCTACAATAAAAAAAACGCGAAATATACACACAAAGATGGCAAATCACAAATCATCACTCAAAAGAATCCGCCAGGACAAGAAGAAGCAACTTCACAACAAGTATTACGCCAAGACCATGCGTAATGCCGTACGCAAGTTGCGTGCTATGACCAACAAGGACGAGGCTGCGAAGCTTTACCCCAGCGTGCAGAAAATGCTGGATAAGTTGGCAAAGACCAACATCATCCACAAGAACAAGGCCGCTAACCTGAAGTCGAGCCTCTCGCGCCAGATCAACAAGATGGCGTAATCCTTGGCGACAAGAATACGAAGGGCTGCAATGAGATTGCAGCCCTTTTTTCGTTTGTCAACACCGAGGAACGGAAGGCTGACTGCGCCATCCGAAACACCCATGAAACAGGCCTGGAACCCTCATTTCCAGCCATGCTCCACCCCAAAAGACAACACGCTGTGAAAAGGTGCCGAAAGTGGCTTTATTTTTATGTTTTTTTGCCATTTTTCTTTCTTTTTTCTCCCCATTTTTTTGTAATTTTGCACCTATATTCAACAATAGGCATACAGCCAGCCGCCACTGTTTTATGGCGGCTTATTCAGCAAGACAAAAATGCAAGATACACAAAAGAACGAGAGCAATTATTCTGCGAAAAACATCCAGGTGCTTGAAGGTCTCGAAGCCGTAAGAAAGCGCCCGGCCATGTATATTGGCGACATCAGTGAGAAAGGACTTCATCATTTGGTCAACGAGACCGTCGACAACTCCATCGACGAGGCGATGGCGGGCTTCTGCACGCACATCGAGGTGACCATCAACGAAGACAACTCCATCACCGTGCAGGATAATGGCCGTGGCATCCCCGTCGACGAGCACAAGAAGCTGCACAAGTCGGCTCTCGAGGTGGTGATGACCGTGCTCCACGCCGGAGGAAAGTTCGACAAAGGTTCCTATAAGGTGAGCGGTGGCCTGCATGGCGTGGGTGTGAGTTGCGTGAACGCCCTCTCCTCGCGCATGCTCTCGCAGGTATTCCGCGACGGCAAGATCTACCAGCAGGAATACGAGAAGGGCCATGCCCTCTATCCCGTGCGCGTGGTAGGCACCACCGACAAGCAAGGCACGCGCCAGCAATTCTGGCCCGACAAGACCATCTTCACCACCACGGTCTACCAATACGACATCATCGCCCGCCGCATGCGCGAGTTGGCCTACCTGAATGCCGGCATCACCATCACCCTCACCGACCTGCGCCCCGACGACAACGGCAATATCCGCCAGGAAGTGTTCCATGCCAAGGAAGGCCTGAAAGAGTTTGTGAGGTTCATCGACCGTCACCGCACCCATCTTTTCGACGATGTCATCTACCTGAAGACCGAGAAGCAGGGCATTCCCATCGAGGTGGCCGTGATGTACAACACCGACTATGCCGAGAACATCCACTCTTATGTGAACAATATCAACACCATAGAGGGTGGTACCCACCTGATGGGATTCCGCATGGCCCTCACCCGTACGCTGAAGAAATATGCCGACAGCGACCCTGTGATTTCGAAACAGATAGAGAAGGCCAAGATAGAGATTGCCGGCGAGGACTTCCGTGAAGGTCTCACCGCCGTGATCTCGATCAAGGTGGCCGAGCCACAGTTTGAAGGCCAGACGAAGACGAAGTTAGGCAACAGCGAGGTGACCGGCGCCGTGCAACAGGCTGTGGGCGAGGCCCTTTCCATTTATCTTGAGGAGCATCCCAAGGAGGCCAAGCAGATTTGCGACAAGGTGGTGCTCGCCGCCACAGCACGTATCGCCGCCCGCAAGGCCCGCGAGAGCGTACAGCGCAAGAACGTGATGTCGGGAGGCGGACTGCCAGGCAAGTTGGCCGACTGTTCGAACAAGGACCCGAAGGAGTGCGAGATCTTCCTTGTAGAGGGCGACTCGGCCGGCGGCAGCGCCAAGCAAGGCCGCGACCGCTACACCCAGGCCATCCTCCCGCTTCGCGGAAAGATCTTGAACGTGGAGAAAGTGATGTGGCACAAGGTGTTCGAGAGCGAGTCGGTGATGAACATCATCCAGAGCATCGGCGTGCGCTTTGGCGTCGACGGCGAAGGCGACAAGGAAGCCAACATCGACAAGCTGCGCTACGACAAGATCATCATCATGACCGACGCCGATGTCGATGGCTCACACATCGACACCCTCATCATGACCCTCTTCTACCGCTTCATGCCAAGGGTCATCCAGGAAGGTCACCTCTATATCGCCACTCCCCCGCTCTACCTCTGCACCTACAAGAACAAGGTGAAGGAATACTGCTACACCGACCAGCAGCGGCAGGCATTCCTCGACAAGTATGGCAATGGCGTTGAGGGCACCAGCATCCACACCACCCGCTACAAAGGTCTGGGAGAGATGAACCCCGAGCAACTCTGGGACACCACGATGAATCCCGAGACCCGCCTGCTCAAGCGTGTGAGCATAGAGAATGCCGCCGAGGCCGACGAGATTTTCTCAATGCTGATGGGCGACGACGTGGAGCCCCGCCGCGAGTTCATCGAGGCCAACGCCACTTATGCCAACATCGACGCATAACAAATGACAACCATACAAAGAGGGTGTGCACGACACACCCTCTTTTCGTTTCATCACCACAATCCCACCACCATGAGAAGACTCTTGTGCCTGGCCCTCATGACCTGCCTCACCCTTCTTGCAAAGGGAGAGAATGCAGACCTGCTTTTCAGCCAATTCCAACGTGCTCATGGGAGCGAGAAGGTAAGCCTTGCCAACCAGTTGTTTGCTGTGCTGAAAAGCGAGGAGATAACCGACACCCTGCTGCATTTCAACGAGCATACCCGCCCGGCCACCATCGACTTCTACGCCTACTACCTCATGGGGGTGACCTATAACGAGAGGTCGCAATACGACAGCGCCTATATATATTGCCGCAAAGCACTGAACTACAACAACAAGGATGTGGACAGCGAGTTCTACAACGACTGCCTGAGCACCATCAGCGTCACCCTGCAGCGGAAAGGTAAGTTCCACGAGGCCCTTGCCTACCAGAGGAAATGCTACGAACTCGACCTGAGAAGCGGGAACAAGGAGAACATCAGCTCATCGATGAACAACCTGGCCGCCCTCTATATGGGCACCAAGCAATACGAGCAGGCCGTTGAGTTTGCCGAAAGAGCCGTCGAGGTGGAGAAGCAACTGGGTCGCGACGACAAACTCGCCATCCGCTATGGCATCGCCTCGGAAGCCCTCCTGCACCATGGCAACCCCACGAAAGCACTCGACTACGCCACCAAGGCCTACAACATCGACCATTCCGCCGGCCGCGAGGAGAAAGCCGCCATACGCCTGTCGCAGATGGCCAACGCATACATCGAACTGAAGCAATACCGCAAGGCGCGCGAGCGACTTGAGAAAGCCATCCCCGTACTCGAACACAGCACCAACCTCAACTCCCTATCTATCAGCTATTTCCAGATGGGACTACTCTCCCATCGCGAAGGCCATGACAACCAGGCCGTGGATTATTTCAACAAAGCCCTCGACATCTGCCATCAGACAGGCAACCGCTTTGTGGAGAAAAACACGCACAAAGGCATCGCCGAGGCGCTGCAAGACACCGACCCCAAGAGCGCCTACGACCACATGAGCCGGTATGCCGAACTGAGCGACTCGATGTACCTGGACGACACAGCCAACTTGCTGAGTGAGTTTCGCGCCATCTACCACAACCAGGAGACCGAGCAGCGCAACCTGTTGCTGAGCGAGGAGAACAAGGCCCACAAGCGCCACTTCCGCATGTCGGTCATCATCTTCATTTTAGCATTGGCTCTGTTGATGGCCCTGCTCAGCGTGCTCTACTATGTGCTACGCTCCAAGACCAAGGCCAACGAGATGATGAAGCGCCACCAGAAGATGCGCCTCGACTTCTTCACCAAAATCACCCATGAGTTCCGCACGCCCCTCACCGTGATCATCGGACTGAGCGACAACATCGAGGAGGGCCGTGCCTCCACCACCGACGAGGTGCGCAAGGCCGCCAGCGTCATCAAGCGCAATGGGTACCACATGCAGCGCCTCACCAACCAGTTGCTCGACATCGCCAAAATCAGGTCAGACCACAGAGACGACATCGAGTGGCGGCATGGCGACATCGTGGCCTACACCGAAACACTTGTCGACAGTTTCAAGAATCTCGCCAAGAGCCGTGGTGTGGGGCTCCACTACCTACCTGAACAGAAGTCGGCCGACATCGCCTTCGTGCCCGACTACTACAACAAGATTGTATACAACCTCATCTCCAACTCGCTGAAATTCACCAACGAGGGAGGCAATGTGATGTTGGTCACCTCGGTTGGCGACGAGCGTTTCCTCTTCACCATCACCGACACCGGCATCGGCATCAGCGAAGCGTCACTTCCCCACATATTTGAAGAATTCTACACCGGCCACGACAGCTCCACCCGCATCAGCGTGGGCGTAGGCCTGTCGTTGGTGAAACAGGTGGTCAACCTGTTAGGCGGTACCATCAGGGTGAAGAGCACTGAAGGCAAGGGCAGCACGTTCGCCGTATCCCTGCCCATCCCCGCCAACAAGGACGACTATCCACTTTACGAGGTGGACGAGAACACCCACCAGCCAGAGTCGGTAGACGACATCGTAGACAACACCTCCGACGACCAGGAAGAGAGCCCCACGGGCACGAAAATCCTCATTGTGGAGGACAACAGCGACGTGATTGAGTACATCGGGTCGCTGTTCGGCAGCCAATACACCGTACTCTATGCCAAGGACGGAGAGAAGGGGCTCCAGATAGCACAGGCCCAGGTGCCCGACCTCATCATCAGCGACCTGATGATGCCTGGGCTCAATGGAATCCAACTCTGCGAGGCCGTTCGCTCCAACGACCTGCTCTCACATATTCCATTCATCATGGTGACGGCAAAGAGCAACGACGACGACCGCATCCAGAGTCTGCGGGCCGGAGCCGATGCCTACCTCACCAAGCCCTTCCATGCCAACGAACTGCTGGTATGGACCGAACGCCTTATCTCGCAGAGGGAGATGCTCCGCGAGCGTTTCTCACAGGCCATGACCAGCGGCAGGATGACAGAAGTGAACAAATTGCCCGACAACGAGCAAGCGTTCCTCGACCGCATCAAAGCCATTGTGCTCGAGCAGATGTCGGTGGGCAATGTCGATGTGGAGACCATCGCCTCACGACTTTGCCTGAGCAGCAAGCAGCTGCGCCGGAAGGTGTATGCCATCACTGGAGAGACCACCGTGGCCTATCTCATGCACCTGCGGCTGGAGAAAGCCCGCGAGATGCTCATTTCCCAATCAGACAAATCTATTTCCGAAATAGCCATTCGGTGTGGGTTTGAAGAAGGCGGCTATTTCACCAAGGCCTTCAAGCAGCAGTATGGTGTCACCCCCACCCAGATGCGCAAACAATAAGCCGATTTAACCCATTTCTGGAGAGGAAATAGCATATTTAGGAGGAAAAAGTCCGAAATTTACCATTTTTTGTCCGAAAACTCCCACCTAAAAAGCCATTCTGTTTATAATTTTGCGGTATGAACAGACGGTGCTCCGTCTGTCATTACTTGCTGAAACATCAATATATATGTAAGTCTGTCTTAGTCTGATAGACTAAGGAAATAAAGTATTAAGCGTAAAGTTTTGTTAACACCAGCATAGGTACCGCGAGGTACTTATGCTGTTTTTTTTCGTTTTATTTTGCAATCCAGCGCGATTTCATTATCTTTGCCACTTGTGGCGAAGAATTGTTTTATTATGAAAAAGACACTTACCTTATTATTGACCTGCTGGCTCTGCGCAACCGCTGCCATCGCACAGTCGCAACCCCCTATGCGCCTCTGGTTCAACAAGCCTGCCGACTTCTTCGAGGAGTCGCTGCTCATCGGCAACGGCAAGTTGGGCGCATCGGTCTATGGCGGCACCGACGACAACATCATCTTCCTCAACGACATCACGCTCTGGACGGGCAAGCCCGTTGACCCTAACCTCGATGCCGGGGCCAGTGAATGGATTCCCCGCATCAGGGAGGCCCTCTTCAATGAGGACTATGCCCTAGCCGACAGCCTTCAACTGCGTGTGCAAGGTCCCAACTCGCAGTTTTTCCAGCCACTCGGCACCCTGCACATCCTCGACGACGACAGCTGTGCCACGGCAGGTTACTACCGTGAGCTGAGCCTCGACAGTGCCCTCTGCCACGACCGCTATGAGCGTGGCGGCAAGCTGTTCAGGCGTGAATACTTCGCGTCGAACCCCGACAAGCTCATTGCCATCCGCATTGTGAGCGATGGTCCGCATATCAACTGCCGCCTGGTGCTCACCGCCCAGGTGCCCCACAAATGCAAGGCCGCCGCACCCGCCAACGGGGTGGGACAACTCACCATGACAGGCCATGCCATTGGCGATGAGAAGGAGAGCATCCGCTTCTGCAGCATGCTCAAGGCACAGACCGACCGGGGCGAGGTGACTGGCAGCGACAGCACGCTCACCATCCGTGGTGCACAAACCTTGACCCTCTACTTCGTCAACGAGACCAGTTTCAACGGTGCCGACCACCACCCAGTAAGCGAGGGAGCGCCCTATCTCGACGAGGTGGCCAACGACCTATGGCATACCGCGAACCTCTCCTACGAGGAGATGCGCCAGCGCCATATCGACGACTACCGACAGTTCTTCACCCGCACCACCCTCAGTCTGCCACAACCCAGTGGTTCGGGCAACGACCTCTCCATTCCCACCGACTCGTTGCTCAAGCGCTACACCGACAACGGACAAGACAGCCGCTATCTAGAGACCCTCTATTTCCAATTTGGCCGCTACCTGCTCATCTCCTGCTCACGCACCCCGTCGGTGCCCGCCAACCTGCAAGGACTATGGACCCCCCACAAGTTCTCGCCATGGCGGGGCAACTACACCGTGAACATCAACCTCGAGGAGAACTACTGGCCCGCCGAGGTGGCCAACCTCAGCGAGATGACCACCCCACTGTGGGGATTCATGCAGTCGCTGGCCAACAACGGACGGCATGTGGCACACAACTACTACGGCATTGACCGTGGATGGTGCTCCAGTCACAACAGCGACATCTGGGCCATGGCCAATCCTGTGGGCGAGAAGCGCGAGAGTCCGGAATGGAGCAACTGGAATCTCGGTGGGGCATGGCTGTCGCAAGCCCTTTGGGAGCATTACCAATACACGCTCGACAAGGAGTTTCTCACGCACACTGCCTACCCGCTGCTGCGTGGCGCCAGCGCGTTCTGCCTCGACTGGCTCATCGAGAATCCCAAAGAGCCCGGCCAGCTGATCACCGCACCGAGCACTTCGCCCGAGAACGAGTACAAGACCCCTGAAGGCTATCATGGCACCACCTGCTACGGTGGTACCGCCGACCTGGCCATCATCCGCGAGTTGTTTGAGAACACCCTTGCTGCTGGCCGCATCGTGGGAGGCGACAAGGCTTTCCTGAAAGAAGTGAGGAAGAGTCTCGCGCGCCTGCATCCCTATACCATTGGCCATGAGGGAGACATCAACGAATGGTACTACGACTGGGACGACTGGGATCCGCAGCACCGCCACCAATCACACCTCATCGGCCTTTACCCGGGTCACCAGATTACCACTGACGGCACCCCCCTGCTGGCCCGTGCCGCCACCCGCAGTCTGGAAATCAAGGGCGACAAGACCACGGGTTGGAGCACCGGTTGGCGCATCAACCTATGGGCACGTTTGCACAACGCCCCCCAAGCTTACCATATTTACCAGAAACTGCTCACCTATGTGTCGCCCGACGGCTACAAAGGCGCCGACCGCCGGCGTTCGGGAGGCACCTATCCCAACCTGCTCGACGCCCATCCCCCTTTCCAGATTGATGGCAACTTCGGTGGCACAGCCGGTGTCTGCGAGATGCTCCTGCAGAGCACCAACGGCACGATAGAGGTGTTGCCCGCCCTACCCGAGCAATGGGAATCGGGCGAGGTGCGCGGACTTCGTGCCCGCGGTGGCTATAGCGTGGATATCAAATGGAAGAAAGATGGAGAAAAGAAAAACCGCCACGCTGTTGTCGTGACGGTCAGTTCCTTACGTGACGGAAAAGTGTGTGTAAGCTGTGAGGGTGTAAGCCGCAAGGTGAAGATGAAGGCGGGGAAGTCCCTCACGCTGACATTCGACTAATCGTTGTAGTCTTACGACCTGCGATATTTGGACGGCGACAATCCCACATGCTCCTTGAAATACTTTCCAAGGAACGACTGGTTGGGGAAGTGGAGCGTCTGTGCAATCTGCTTGATGCTCATCGACGAGTTTTTCAGGAGCACCCTGATCTCGAGGGTCACATAACGGTCTATCCACTCGTTGGGTGTGCGCCGGCTCACCTGTTTCACCGTCTCGGAAAGATATTTCGAGGTGATGCACAGATTCTGCGCATACCAGCTCACCTTGCGCTGGCTCCTGAAATTGTCCTTCACCAAAACAATGAAATCGTTGAAGATGGCCTCTGCCCGTGTGCGCTTAGGCAATGATTGCTTTTTCTGGTAGATTTCATTACCCACGTCATACATCATGGCTTTCATCAGCGTGATGGCCAATTCCTTTCTGAAGAGGTTGCTCCCATCCTCCACTTTCTGGCATAACATCCTGAAATACTCCATGAAAATGTTCGCTTTTTCCTGGTTGATGTTATAGATGGGGTTGGCGTAGGCGAAGAGGAAAAGCTGCGACATGTCGTGCACCTCCTTGATGATCTCGGCGAAGAAATCGGTCGAAACCATGATGGCCACGCCCTTGCAGTCGCGGCTCAGCATGTAATTGCCCACCACCTGACCGCTGTTCACCACGATCACATCATTCTTGTGCACCATGTGTTCCTTGGTATCGACGGTATATTGCGCGCTCCCCTCATGGCAGAAGGCCACGAACAGGCAGTCCATCCTCTTGGGCTCGGTGGTGAGGGGCACTTCCTCAAACGAGCGGAAGATGACCAGTTCGTCCTCGATATACAGGCAATCATCGTGCAGGCTCTTGGCCTGGGGCACGTTCACCTCCAGATAATGAATTTTGTCCATTTTTCCTTAAATATTTTTGCAAATATAGCAAAAACAAAATAAATAGTCAAGAAAAATGGCCAATCAGAACAATTTTTTATTGAAACAAGTAATATCGACTTCCCTTTTTGGGAAAAAACCACATCGACGAGGCGGCACTCAATCCGATGAAGAATCGTTGAGCAGCGCCTCGGCAGTGGCTTCGAGTTCGGCATACCATTCCTCTCCGAAGCGCCGGATAAGCGGGTCTTTGAGGAACCGGTAGATGGGCAGACGTAGCTGGTTGCCCAACGCCACGGCATCCTTGCACACGGTCCACTCGTTGTAGTTGAGTCCGATGAACCCGCCCGACAACTGCTTCTCGCGGATGGGATAGAGGGCACAGCTGATGGGTTTGCAGAAACGCGTCTTCCCTGCGCGGAACGCCCTCTCGAGAGCGCAGAGGCAAGTGCCGTCGCCATCATAGCAAGTGAAGACGCAGTCGCGGCCTGCCACGATGCTCGTCACCAGGTCGCCCTCGCTGTCGGTATAAGCTACGCCCTGTTTGTCGACCATTGCCTGCGCCGAGGCGTTGAGTTCGGGCCACACCGCCTCGAGGCAGTCCTCTATCTGGGCCACCTCGTCGAGTGTCACCGGTGCTCCGGCATCACCTTCCACGCAGCACTGCCCCTTGCATGCCTTCAGGTCGCAGCAGAAATACCGTGTGAGGATATCGGGCGAAAGCAGCACGTTGCCCACCTGCACGATGGGAATCATCCGTTTGTCGTTGTTCATGCGTTTACCAGTTGATGGGCGTGAGTTGATGTTGCTGCAGGAATGCGTTGGCTTGAGAGAAATGGTGGTTGCCAAACCACCCGCCCCTGTTGGCCGAGAGCGGCGAGGGATGCACCGACTGCAGTACGAGATGCTTGCTGCGGTCGATAAGCGCCGCCTTGCTGCGGGCATAACCGCCCCAGAGGATGAAGACGAGATGCTGGCGGTGCATGCTGAGAGCACGGATGGCCGCGTCGGTGAATGTCTCCCAGCCCTGCCTTTGGTGACTTGCCGCCTGATGCGCCCTCACGGTAAGCGTGGCGTTGAGCAAGAGCACTCCCTGCTCGGCCCATCGGGTGAGGTTGCCCGACGCTGGCATGGGTTTCCCTAGGTCGAGCTCTATCTCCTTGAAGATATTGATGAGCGACGGGGGCATGGGCACCCCTTCGGGCACCGAGAAGCTCAGTCCCATGGCCTGTCCGGGCTCATGGTAGGGGTCCTGTCCGATGATCACCACCTTCACCTTGTCGAACGGGCACAGGTTGAAGGCGTTGAAGATCAGTTTTCCAGGAGGGTAGCAGGCATACTGCCCATACTCCCTCCTCACCATCTGCACGAGGTTGGCGAAATAAGGTTGCTCAAACTCCGTCTGGAGGTAATGTTTCCAGGAGGCATCGATTTTTACGTCCATGTGGGGAGCTTTTTTAACAAGCGCCTCCCCTCTTCGTGAGAGGAGGGGAGGCTGACAGATGCGGTTATTGCAAAAGATTAATTGTCGTGGATCAGGTTGTTGCCAGTCATGTCGGCAGGCTGCTCCAGTCCCATGATATGCAGTATCGATGGAGCCACGTCGGCCAGTCGTCCGTTCTCCACCCATGCGCTGTTGTTATCGGTCACATAGATGAACGGCACGGGGTTGAGCGAGTGGGCGGTATTGGGTGTGCCGTCCTCGTTGATGGCATTGTCGGCGTTGCCATGGTCGGCGATGATAATGGCCTCATAGCCAGCGGCCTTGGCGGTCTCAATCACCTCGCGCACGCAGTTGTCCACGGCCCATACGGCCTTGGCGATGGCGTTGTACACACCAGTGTGTCCCACCATGTCGCCATTGGCGAAGTTCACCACGATGAAGTCATACTTCTCGGTCTTGATGGCCTCCACCAGTTTGTCTTTCACCTCATAGGCGCTCATCTCCGGTTTCTTGTCGTAGGTTGGCACCTTCGGCGAGGGAACGAGGATACGGTCCTCATTCTCGTAGGGAGCCTCGCGCCCGCCATTGAAGAAGAAGGTGACGTGGGCATATTTCTCGGTCTCTGCCGTATGGAGCTGTTTCTTGCCCAGTTTCGAGAGATACTCACCGAGGGTGTCCTCCACGTTCTCCTTCGGGAAGAGGATGTGCACGCCCTTGAAGTTGGCATCGTAGGGAGTCATGCAGTAGTACTGCAGACCGGCGATGGTGTGCATGCCCTGCTCAGGCATGTCTTGCTGGGTGAGCACATGGGTGAGTTCCTTGGCGCGGTCGTTGCGGAAGTTGATGAAGATCACCACGTCGCCTTCCTGGATTGTGCCGTCGACAGTGGCATTGTTGATGGGTTTGATGAACTCATCGGTCACCTTGTCGTCGTAGCTCTCCTGCATGGCCTGCACCATGTCCTGTGCCTGTTTTCCCTTGCCCTCTACGAGCAGGTCGTAGGCTTCCTTCACGCGCTCCCAGCGCTTGTCGCGGTCCATGGCGTAGAAACGTCCCACGATAGAGGCGATGGCGGCATCATTTTTCTGGCAGACCTCGGTGAGCTGGCGGATGAATCCGATGCCACTCTTCGGGTCGGTGTCGCGGCCGTCCATGAAGCAGTGCACGAACGTGTTCTTCAGTCCATACTGCTTGCCTATCTCGACGAGGGCGAAGAGATGGTCGAGCGAGGAGTGCACGCCACCATCTGAGGTGAGTCCCATCAGGTGGAGCCGCTTGCCTGTCTCCTTGGCATAGGTGTAGGCATTGACAATCTCGGGATTCTTCAGTATCGACCCGTCTTTGCAGGCGCGGTTGATTTTCACCAGGTCCTGATAGACCACGCGTCCGGCACCGATATTGAGGTGTCCCACCTCGGAGTTACCCATCTGTCCGTCGGGCAGGCCGACGTCCTCGCCCGAGGCTTGCAGTTGAGAGTGAGCGCTCACGGCGTTCAGATAGTCGAGATAAGGAGTGGGTGTGCGGAAGATCACGTCGCCCTCTCCATGTTTGCCGATACCCCATCCATCGAGTATCATAAGAAGTGCTTTTTTTGCCATTTTTTATTGATTTTTGTTGTTGAGTCTTTTGTGGTGCAAAGATAGTGCAAGGCGGGAGAAAAACCAAAAAATATTTGAGTTTTCCGCAGCCTATCTTTGCGCTTCAGCACAAAGATAGTGCAAGGCAAGCTTATTCTCGGGGATACTGAGAACTCTGAGTATTCTGAGTACTCTGAGCATTCTGAGAACTCTGAGTATTCTGAGAACTCTGAGTACTCTGATTACTCCGAGTACTCCGATTGCCCTGATCGCTTTGAAGGTTATTTCTGTATTTAAGGCGGCTTTGAAACATACGCTCTTTGATACCGCCTTCTTTTACGAATCGGTCTTGCATGGTTATCAGGAGTTTATGGAGCATATAAATAGCTTGGTGGATGAGGGTGATGCATAGATTGGCGATTTCCTCATCATTCATAATTTTGATTTTCTCAGCATAATCTCTTTTTATCTGCTCACTTCTTGTATATTGACGCATTCTCTCAAACCTTGGGTGTTGGATCCCCCATTGTGAAATGTTGCGAACCCTCAAGTAATCCATATAGTCTTCAAGCAGCTCTTCCAAGCTGGCCTTAGCCACGTTTGTCAGTTTGATTTCGGTCTCGCTCGAAACGAGAGAGGCTTGATTGCCTTCGGCGATATTTTGTTTTCCACTTCGGGCCGCCTGCACCATTTGGTCAATGGTGCGGTCACCTACCACAAGAAAATGTTGAGTGAAATAAAAAGTGATGTCATAGATCATCTCCGTGACCTGATAGACCCTCAAATTTCGGTAATGCCCATGCTTTGGCAAAAAGGTGATAGGAGAATTCTGATTATTCTGAAAACTCTGAGTACTCTGAGTACTCTGAGTATTCCGATTACTTTGATTATTCTGAGAATCTTGATTATTCTGATTGCCTTGATTCATGGTGTTATTGGACTGTTGCTGATTGTCAGCTGCAAATATACAAAAATTATCGGCAAACACAGATGTGCTTGCCGATAATTAAAAGAGGAACCATACAGTCTGTTATCCAATCTCTATGGCTCTTGCCACTTTCACCTTGGTCTCCTCGATCTTGGGCAGGTCGACGGTGAGGATACCATCGTTTACCTTTGCGGCAATCTTCTCTTTGTCCACATCGTCGGGCAGGATGAGGGCCTGCTCATATTTGGTGTAAGAGAACTCGCGTCTGAGGTAGTGCATCTTCTCGTCATCCTCCTTCTTCTCATTCTTCTGCTCCATCTTGATGATGAGGTTTCCCTCGTCGTTGATGTTCACAAAGAAGTCCTCCTTCTTCAGCCCGGGAGCGGCTACCTCTACCACATACTTGCTATCGCTTTCCATCACGTTGATGGCAGGAGCGGTGGTCGATGCCTTCGGCACGTTGAGACCTACACTCATCAAATCGTTGAACAACTCTGGCAACCAATAATTTCTACTCATAGTTCTCATAACTTAAATCTCCTATTTTTAATTGTTTATTGAATTTTCTTTTTCCGGAGGCCTTGATTCCCATTGGCCTTCGCCCTATATATTGCAACCAATGTGCCATAACCAAAATTATGACAATTTGGCAGAAACGTGTGTCAATTTGTCAAAACCCATCGAAAAACACCAGTTCTCACGCATCACATCGCAGTTGTTGGGGAAAAATGATTAACTTTGCGATTGCATCTCTAAGTTACTCTGTCTCGGCATAAAAAATGAACCCGTTCATTTTGTTATGCGCTCGACTTTACGTAACTTTGCAATGCTTGCAAAATATCATAACTACATATCCAAATGAACACATCCCACACCACATTTCCCTTTGGGAAACGAAACGTATTTCGTCAGGGCCTCCTCGTGGTCCTTGCCTCCATCTTCTCATGCTGCACGGGCAATGCCCAGGGCGGTTCCGAAAGCACCATTCCCGCCGAGCCCCAGGAGCATAAGGTGACCCTCATCTTTGGAGGCGACCTGATGCAGCACGAGCCACAGATCAAGGCCGCCCGCACAGCCAATGGCACCTACGACTACAGCGACGTATTCGACTATATGGCCCCTGAGATACAACGTGCCGACATCGCCATCGCCAACTTCGAGGTGACGCTCGGAGGGCCTCCTTATAAAGGCTACCCGCAGTTCTGCGCCCCCGACGAGTACCTGAAAGCTGCCATCGACTGTGGCTTCGACGTGCTCACCACCTGCAACAACCACAGCGTGGACACCTATGCGAGGGGTATCAACCGCACCATTCTGATGATGGACTCACTGGGCGTGAAGCACCTGGGCACCTATCGCAACGCTACCGAGCGCGAGGCACTCTACCCGTTCATCATCGAGCACGACAGCATCCGCATCTGCCTGCTCAACTACACTTACGGCACCAACGGCATCCGTGTGCCGGCACCCTGTGTCGTCAACCTCATCGACACCACGGTCATCGCCCGCGATATCGCCAAGGCCAAGTCGATGAATCCCGACGTCATCATCTGTATGCCACACTGGGGCGACGAGTATGTGCTGCTGCCCAACAAAAGCCAGCGCGACCTGGCCGACTGGCTTTTCGCCCAGGGCGTAGACCACATCATCGGCGGACACCCACACGTGGTGGAGCCTATAGAGGTGAGGGAGCAAAATGGCGAGAAACACCTGCTGGCCTACTCGCTGGGCAACTTCGTGTCGAACCAGTCGCGCCCCAACACCGATGGAGGCACGATGGTGCGGATGACGCTCACCAAGCGCGACGGACACACCACACTCACCGACTGCGGATACAACCTCTACTGGGTATCACGTCCCGTGACTTCGGGCCGTCGCCAATACCGCGTGCTGCCCGCAGGCTTCCCCGCCGACAGCCTCAACGCCACCGAACGCGCCAAGCGCGACACCTACCTGAAGAACACCCGCGCCCTCTTCGCCAAGCACAACAAGGGCATCGAGGAGTACATTGTCGGTGTGAACAAGTGAGTATTCTGATGGTTTTGAACTACGGATTATACTGATATTTCTGATATCACGACGCCGTATACACCTCATCACCCATTTCAAAAGCATTGTTATTATCATCCTCCCTTTTTGGGGGGATGATAGTATTTGTTATGTTCAAAAACCATTTTTTTAAAGTGTTTGTCATGCCTTTCGCATGGAGATATCCTGTTCGAAAAGCAAAAAAAGTGGCTGAAATTTTGAACTTTAGAATATTTGTGCTATTTTTGTGGCGATATATGTATGCTTTTTTCCCTCCTTGTGAAAAGGCGGGCCTCTATGACTTGGAAATGTATTACCGAAAAACATCAATATAACCATAAACAATCATGACTAAAAAAATCCATTTATTCCTTACGATGCTGCTATGCGCAGTGTTCGGAATGGTGCAGGCCCAAGAGGTGACTCTTGACTTCACCACCAATGACTGGGGACTACCCGAAAGCAAAGCCAACCAACTTCTTGAATCCAAAACCTTCACCAACAGCGATGGATATACCATCACTTTGGAAGGTGCTGGAGAGGGAAATGGTTACTATTTCAACACCCAAGGCTATCTCATGCTGGGCAAAAAAGGAGCATCCCTTACGCTTCCCGCCTTCAACTTCAAAGTATCCAGAATTGATGTGGTTGGAAGAAGCGGAGCTTCTGGTTCTACTATTCAAAA
>ONSV01000107.1 GCA_900320585.1 uncultured Prevotellaceae bacterium
TCGTTCATAGGCCTTGCCGTACCCCACATCGCCCGCATGCTGCTCACCACCGAGAACCACCGCCAGCTACTGCCCGCCACCATCCTCACCGGTGCCGCCGTGGCCCTGCTCTGCAATCTGGTATGCTATCTCCCGGGCGAGAACGGGGTCATCCCCCTCAATGCCGTCACCCCGCTCCTCGGCGCTCCCGTCATCATCTACGTGATTGTGCACAACCGACATTTCTAACCCACCGACATCCGATGCCATGAGATATCCCGAGCGCATACTGCCCTGGTGCCTTGTCGCCCTGCTGCTTTGCACCGCGTCGTGCAGGGACGAGCGCGCCACCTACCACATCAGGGAGTTTCCGCCCACCTCGATCTTCGACTCCGTGGTCGACATGACTCCGGCCTATGCCAGGGGATTCAAGGTGAAATACCTATCGGATGGCACACCGCTCATCGACATCGCCAATCCCCAGGACAGCATATCGGCAGCGAGCGACACCTTCAGGCTGACAGACGCCTTTTTGAAGGGCCTGAACCGGCCTCAACTTGGTTGATAGTGGAGAAATCCGTCTCATCGGAACAATGCGGTCGCCCGACGTCGAGGCCATACGCCACCTGGGTGCCGACATCGTGCTGTTGTCGCCCTCCCTCATAGGCGACAAGCGCCTGGCAGACCTCCCTTCGACACCCATCCCCATCTATTGCCACCTGGAGCGCCATCCCCTTGCCCAGGCCGAATGGATCAAGCTCATCGCCATGCTCATAGGCAAGGAATCGGCAGGCAGCGATTTCTTCGGCAAGGCAGAGCAGCACTACAACGAGGCCAGCATCTCGATTCTTGAAGTGACGAGCCGCCCCACCCTTGTCCTGTTCAAGGACAATGGCTTCATAGAAGAGCCCATTAATGCAGATGCCTTCCTGGAGCAGATTATCGGCGATGCCGGTGCCATCGTCCGCCATCCTTCACCTGATGCAGGCACCTCGCCAAAAGGCAGTGCAACGAAAGAGGCATTCTGGCAACCTGAGGGAAATGGCGGGATGTTCTCGTATGAGGAGACCGCCCCCGTAGCCCCCGACGTGCTCATCAGAGACATCATCTCTATCGTGCATCCCGAAGTCATTCCCAAAGACAGCATATGGGAAAGGCGTTTCTTCCATCCGAAACGATAGATAGACTAGATAAACTAGATAGACTAGAGAGACTAGAGAGACTAGAGAGACTAGATAGACTAGATAGACTAGATAGACTAGATAAACTAGATAGACTAGACAAACTAGATAGACTAGATAGACTAAATAGAAATCGCCCGCTTGCCATTCGTTCCAGGCAAGCGGGCGATTTATGTGAAATCAAAAAGGACGGTTGCGACACCTGACGAGACAGGTGGAGCGGTCTGTGCTATTTGCTTCGTTTGTCGGGCATGGTGACGATATACGCGCCCAAAAGCACGAGGACGGCAGCCACAGGCTTGTCCCAACTCATCACATCCTGACCAATGGCGATGGCAACCAAAGAGGCCACCACAGGCTGAATATTGGTATAGATGCTCACTGTAGTGGCCCTCAGGAACTTCATAGCGTAAGGGATGAGGAAATAGCCCAGAACCGTGGCGAAGAGCACGATGAAGGCCATCTCGATTACCCCACTCCACTCCCATGCCGATGAGTAGAGCCGCTGCTGTGGTTCGGTGAACAATGCGATGGGCAGTGTGACAATGGCCGAAACGAGGAACACATATTTCATCTGTGTGACCGAGGAGTACTTGGCCGACACCTTGCGCGTGACGATAAGATAGACCGCCCATGTAAGCATACTGAGCACGGTGAGGAATATGCCCAGGAGGTCGTTCTTTCCCGTGCCGCTCTGCCATGAGATGAACAGCATGAGCAGTGCGCCGGCAATGGCCAGCAACACGCCCACTATCTTGACGGCAGTGATGTTTTCCTTGAGGAAGATGGCAGCCAGGATCATCACGGCCACAGGCGTCATGGCAGCCACGAGCGAGTAGTAGACAGGTGTGGTGAAGTCCAAAGCCCAGGCGGTGAGCGTCTGCGAGATGACGAAGCCCAGCAATCCGGCGAGCATGATGACCACCAGGTCGCGCTTCTCTACCGGTTCCTTAGGCATGAAGTAGGCGATGACCCAGAAGATGACCGCCGCGAACACGCACCTTGATGCCATATAGCCCATGGGGGTGACCCAGTCGTCGAGCAATGCCTTGGTCACGGGCACGCCCAGGCCGAAAATCGCATTGGCCGCAAAGATGGCCAGATGCCCTTTAGCTTTACTGAAGTCGTTCATTTATTCTTCGAATTTAATGATTTCGAGCGTGAAGAACAAGTCGGAATAAGGTTTCACGGCACCGGCAGCTCTATTGCCATAGGCCTGGTCGTAGGGGATATACACCTCCCATTTCGAGCCCGCCTTCATCTTGACCAGCGAATGCCAGAAGCCAGGCACCGTCTGGCTGGGGCGCATCGAAGCAGGCTGTCCGCGGTCATAGCTGCTGTCGAACACCGTGCCGTCCATGAGTTTGCCCTCATAGTGGACGAGCAGTTTGGTGTCGTCCTTCGGCTTTGGTCCCTTTCCGGCCTTGACCTCGTGGTAGAGCACACCCTTACCGTCGGGCAGCTCCTTGAATCCCAGCTTCTTGTACTTGAGCACGTTGATGGCATTGTTCTGCTCGCCGTTGCTGGTCTTGGCGAGGGCCTCCACGATTTCATTGTCCTTGATTTGCTGGGCCACGATGTCGGCCTTGGCCTTCACCTCGTCGAAAGTCACCCAGAAATTGAAGTCGGTAGGCTCGAGCGCACTGTCGATCTTCTTGGAGAACTCGCCCATGCCTGAGCACATCCCGATGAGCGAGTCGCCCGGGTTCTTGGTGAGCTCCACCAATTGCTTCAGGGCGTTGGCCGCCTCTTTGAAGTTGTTCTGTGTATCGCGGTATTTGGCCGGCGTGAGTTTCATTCCGTTCAGGTTCTCGTCGATTTCGCCTAGAAGGTTCTGTAGGGCCACATCGGCACCATTCTGTTTGAAGAACTGCTGTCGCCAGGCGATGATCTGCTTCGGGTCGCTGGTAGACACCCACTCTCCCTTCTCATTCTTCCCCAGCTGGTCGGTCTCCATCCTGAGCCAGTTGTCCTGGTAGTCGGTGAGCATGGCGATGGCCAGGCGCTGGGCCACCAGCGTGTTGACTTTCATCTCCATGGCCATTTTCTTGTAGTTGTTGCCGAACAGGGAGAATGCTACCCATCCCAGGGCAGCCAAAGCCACCACGGCCACAGCAACCAGCAACCATCTTTTCGGCGAGTTCTTCTTGGGAGCCACTGGTTTTTCCGCACTTTTTGGCGCGGTTTTCCTCACATTTTTCTTTTTTTCTGACATTTCCAAATCCTCAATTTAGTAAGGTCGTGCCCAATGGTTGGCAGCCAACCACTGAACAGACGTGCAAATTTATAAATAAAAATCCATGTTGGCGCCATCAAGCGAAAAAAAATTTGCTCAAATGAAATTTTCATCGTATTTTTGCAATCTATGTTATTGAACATGTGATTAATGCCAGTACGACTATGCCCAAAAATACTGCCGACGCCCGCATTCATTCCGTCACCTTAAAAGGCGTGTTGACCAACATGCTGCTCACGGTGTTCAAGTTCTTGGCCGCCATCTTCGGCCATTCGGCTGCCATGCTGTCGGATGCCGTGCACTCGCTCTCCGACCTGGCCACCGACCTCATCGTCCTGGTGCTGATGAAGCCAGGCCTGAAGTCCAACGATGCCACCCATGACTATGGCCGTGGCAAGTATGGCACGGTGGCCGCGCTCATCACGGGCATCATCATCGGCTTCATCGGGCTCTGGCTCTGTCACCATGGCGTGAGCGTGGCGCTCCGGGCCATCCAGGGGCAGGTGCTCGAGCGGCCGGGCTACATCGCCCTCATTGCCGCACTGGTGAGCATCGTGGTGAAGGAATGGCTCTACCGCATCACCCTACCGGTGGCGCGTGCTACCGAATCACAGGTGTTGGCGGGCAATGCCTGGCACCACCGCAGCGATGCCATCTCCTCGATAGGTACGTTCATCGGCATCTTTGTGGCCATGTTCTTTGGTGTGAGGTGGCGGGTTGTGGACCCCATCACCTCGGTTGTGGTGAGCGTTTTCATCATCCGCATAGCCTGGCTCCTGATATTGAATGCCGTGCGCGACCTGTCGGAGCATAGTCTCCCCGACGAGATGGAGGCCGAGATTGCCCGTCTGGCAGAAGAAGAGCCCGACGTGAAAGAGGTGCGCAAGGTGCTCTCGCGCCGCGTGGGCCAATCGCTGGCCATCGAACTGCTTGTGGCCATGCCGGGTGCGCTTTCGGTGACCGATGCCCACCGCCATGCCCTTCGTATAGAGGAAAGACTCAAGGGAAAATATGACAATATTGCACACATAGGCATTCATATTGTGCCAGAAGACTATTTGGCATGATTTTTGCAGGTTATAATTGCGACTCAAATTATTTAAAATCAACGAAATGCACAGATTGGTTTAACTTTTTTTAAATAAAAAATCCATCTGTCAGCCGAGCAACGTATTGCTTTTTTTATTAATTTTGCATCGCGTATTAAAGGATAATAAGTTAATTTATTGTTAGTCAATCTGTTAGAGTAATTTAAGGTAGAGAATGAGACAATTAAAGATTGTAAAGAGTATCACCAATCGTTCCAGTGAGGCATTAGACAAATACCTTGTGGAGATTGGTCGTGCTCCGTTGATTTCGATTGACGAGGAGATTGAGTTAGCCCAGAAGATCAAGAAAGGTGGCCCGGAAGGAGAGCGTGCCAAGGACAAGTTGGTGACCGCTAACCTTCGATTTGTCGTGTCTGTAGCCAAGCAGTACCAGCATCAGGGTCTTACCCTTACCGACCTCATTGATGAAGGCAACATCGGCCTCATCAAGGCTGCTCAGAAATTTGACGAGACCCGTGGTTTCAAATTCATTTCCTATGCCGTTTGGTGGATTCGCCAGAGCATACTCCAGGCTATCGCCGAGCAGAGCCGCATTGTGCGCTTACCTTTGAACCAAGTAGGTTCGCTCAACAAGATCAACCATGAGATCAACAAGTTTGAGCAAGAGAACATGCGCCATCCCTCTGTTTCCGAGTTGTCGGACGCCACCAACCTCGACGAGGAGAAGATTGGCCAGAGCCTGATGGCCGATGGTCATCACGTGTCGATTGATGCCCCATTCCAGGATGGCGAGGACAACTGCATGCTCGACGTGATGCCCAGTGGCGAAGACAGCCGCACCGACCGTTACGTAGACCATGAGTCGATGGCTCTTGAGTTGGACTCCGTACTCAACAAGGTGCTGAAAGACCGTGAGATCACGATTATCCGCGAGTGCTTTGGCATTGGCCAGCCCGAGAAGGGTCTGGAGGAGATTGGCGACCGTCTGGGTCTTACCCGCGAGCGTGTGCGCCAGATCCGCGAGAAGAGCATCGCCAAGCTTCGCGACAGTGGCAATGCAAAGATTTTGATGAAGTACCTCGGATAATTATTTCCGAAACCATAGCTCGCTCCCCCTTCTTCGAAAGAGAAAGGAGGAGCGTTTTTTTTGCCACCTTTTCTCTAGAACAGGAAAAACCGCACATATGTTCCACAGACAAAGATACTCACACTCGAAAATGCAAAATAAATTTTGCATTTTGCTCGTTTAATCGAACTTTGGCCTGCGGCCGAAGGTACTTCCACTCGAAAATGCAAAAAAAATTTTTGCATTTTGCTCGTTTAATCGTACCTTTGGCGGAATGAAAGGACAAATGAGTCTTCGATGGCTGGTTTTGGTTTCTGCCATGATGTCATATATGATGCTGGCAGAAGGGAAAGACAAACAAAAACAGTTTGTCGTGGAGCGCGTATACGACTACAGCGCCAGCATCGACAGCGTGATCGAAGGCATCACCTCGCTCACCTACCTGAAATACCAGATGGCGGCCACCCATTACAACAACATCATCTATGGTGTGCCCCGTCTCTACAACATCCCCCGCAGCGGAAAGCGCATCTTCTATGGTGAGCACTTCATGCACGAGACCTTTCATGAGGAAGAGGAAGACAAGTGGATGAACATCGCCCATATCAGTACCATGCGCCGCAGGCGCACCCTCCTGCCCAACCTGCGGAGTTACCTCGCCCCCCATATCTACAGTCCCACCATTATCGACGGTCACATTCTCTCGCCCTTCAACCGGCTGAACCATCGCTGCTATAAATATAATGTGACCCACCTCTCCGACAGCGTATCTGTGGTGGAGTTCATCCCACGAGCCAACAACACCCAGGCCATCCGTGGCCAGGCAGAAGTGGAGACCGAGACGGGCAAGATCCTGAATTGCTATCTTGAGGGCGAATACGACATGGTGACGTTTCAGTTGAAGATGGAGATGGGCGACGAGGGCGTAAGGTCGTTGTTGCCCAAGCGCAGCAAGCTCTATTCCCGCTTCACCTTCTTCGGCAACATCATCGAGACCGACTACGAAGCGACATTCTTCCTGCCCGACTCTCCCGACTACAAGGTGATCGACGACGAGGACGGCGAACGTGAGTTTGTGGAGCTCCACCGTCCCTACCCCCTGTCGACATTGGAGGCCGGTCTGCTGGCGGAATACGACTCCGTGCAGACGGTCCGCCGCAATGCCCCACCCCGTGAGCGCAAGAAGGACTTTGTGAAAGACGTGCTTTGGGACATTTTCGGCGAGCACATGCTTCACCGCATCAGGGGCAGGTTTGGTCCCGACGACAGAGGCTATTTCCGCCTCTCCCCCATTTTCAATCCCCTTTATTTCAGTTATTCGGGCCGCCGAGGCTTCACCTACCGCCTGAGCGCGAACATCAGTTACACCCTCTCCCCCAACAGCGAGATTCTCATACGCCAGAAGATGGGCTACTCGTTCAAATGGCGCCGGTTTTACACGGAGGCCCCTGTCACATACACTTTCGATAAGGCCCACGAGGGAAACCTCAAGTTCACCTTCAAGGATGGCAAGCAAATCACCAACTCCACCGTGCTCGACATCCTGAAGAAAGAGAAGGGCGACAGTGTGAACTGGGACAATCTCGACTTGGATTATTTCAAGCACCGGCAGTTGGATTTCACGGCACACTACAACATCTTCCCCTTCCTGGGGTTGGAGGCGGGCATCCTGAAAAACCGCTGGACAGCCGTGTCGAGCGATGGGTTCATCGCCACAGGCAAGCCCCAGGTTTACGAGTCGATATCCTTTCACTCTGAGGCTAAAGTGCTACCTCTCGGAAAGAAAGGTCCCGTGTTCACGCTCGACTACGAACGGACACTCAACGGATTGAGCAAAGACAAGATGAACTACGAGCGATGGGAGCTGGACTTCTCTTACCTGAAGATGCTTCCCGGCATCAGGTCGCTGTCGCTCCGCGTGGGTGGAGGAGTCTACACCACCCATACCACTGGAGTCTATTTTCTCGAATATGCCAACTTCAAGGAGAACAACATCCCCGGTGGTTGGAACGACGACTGGAGCGGCGAGTTCGAGTTGTTGCACAGCAACTACTACAACGCCTCCAAATACTACCTCAGGATGAACGCCACCTATGAGTCGCCATTCTTCCTCATGTCGTGGATTCCGGTGATTGGCCACACCATCGAGAAGGAGCGTATCTACTTCAGTGCCCTACGGGCCAACAAGCTCAGCCATTACACGGAGATAGGATATGGCTTCACCAACCGTTTCGTATCACTGGGCTGCTTCATGGCCCTCAAGCGAGGCCGCTACGACGGTTTTGGCGTAAAAGTAGGCTTCGAGCTCTTCGACGGATGGTGATCCACAAGTCTCAGACATGTTTTTTGGGCTCTGACAAAAAAAACCTCGTGGTTTTTTTGGCGGGTCGGGAAAAATTGCTACCTTTGCATCCGTAAAACAAAACAGGAGCGTAGCTCAGTTGGTTTAGAGCGCTTCAGTCACATTGAAGAGGTCATCGGTTCGAGCCCGATCGTTCCTACAAAGCCAGGCATTAAGACCTGGCTTTTTTCATCACAAACCAACAATTACCTGATATGAAGAAAAACATCCTCACCTTTGTTCTTGCGCTATGCGCACTGCTCTCGTCCGCCCAGACGCCAAGAGAGGAAATCAAGGAGAACATATTCCGTTCGGGCAGCAACTATTATGCCTACCCCGGTCCACTGCAAGAAAGGCTCACCTCCTCGCCATCCAACTATGTTCCGTTCTATATCAGCCACTATGGCCGCCATGGGTCGCGCTACCTCATCAACGACAGCGACTACGACAAGGCCTTCAAGGCGCTGAGCCGTGCCGACTCACTGCAGAAGCTCACCCCGTTTGGAAAGGACGTGCTGCGCAGGGTGACCATGATACGCGAGGAAGCCAATATGCGGCATGGCGAGCTGACGCTCCGCGGAGCGGAGCAGCATCAGGGCATAGCCCGCCGGATGATTGAGCGATTCCCCCGGGTGTTTGAGGGCGCCACCGACATCGACGCCAAGAGCACGGTGGTGATACGCTGCATCCTCTCGATGGAGAATGCCCTCCATGCCCTGCTTCGCGTGAATCCGCTCCTGAAGGTGAGGCACGACGCCAGTGAGCACGACATGTGGTATATGAACTTCCACGACGCCCAACTGAGCAAGGCCCGCTTCGCACCGGAAATAGAGAAGCAATACGACGAGTTCTGCAAGCGCCACCAGCACAACGAGCGTATCATGAACTCGCTGTTCAACGACAAGAAATACTGGAGCAACCAAGTGAATGCCCAAGACCTGGCCTATCATCTCTTCAAGATGGCCAGCAACATCCAGAGCACGGAGCTGCGCCACGAGGTGAGCCTCTACGACGTGTTCAACGAAGATGAGCTCTACGACATGTGGCTCCAGACCAACGCCTGGTGGTATATCAACTATGGTCCCAGTCCGATGAACGGCGGCATTGCGCCCTATTCGCAGCGCAACCTGCTGGGCGTGATGATTGCAGAGGCCGACAGTTGCCTGAGTCTTCCCCATCCCGGTGCCACCCTGCGCTACGGCCATGAGGTGTGCGTGATGCCCCTGGCATGCCTGCTCGAGCTCGACGATTTCGGCAAGCCCATCGCCGACCTTGAGATGCTCGACGACGAAGGCTGGGCATGTTACAAGATCTTCCCCATGGGCTGCAACATCCAACTGGTGTTCTATCGTCCTGTATCAGGCGAAGGAGACATCTTGCTGAAGGTGCTGCTCAACGAGAACGAGGCCCGCCTTCCCCTCACCCCGGTGGATGGGCCTTACTATAAATGGAGCGACTTCCGGACATACTTCCTGAAGAAATTGGAAGACTTCCATCTGTAGAAGCCGGTCGGTGCCGCAGCAACTGCTGAAGCCGCTTCGGCTTCAGGATATTGAGGTTGGGAGAAAAAACCAACGGGCGTGTCGCCACCCGGCGCCACGCCCATCTCATATAAAGTATTATGTAGAAATGATAGTACGCTTTTAAACAAACACAAGAGTGAAATCTTGCATCATCTTTTGTTAAAAATGATTAAACAGATTACAAGATGACAGCCGTACCACTGCACGACACCATCAGCATTGCGTTGCCAATCGTCTCATAGTCGAAATCGATGCCCACGACGGCATTTGCCCCCATGGCTGCCGCCCTTTGCTGCAGTTCGGCGAGCGAGGTGTCCTTGGCCTCTCTCAGCGTGCGCTCGTACGTGCCGCTTCGTCCGCCGAAGAAATCGGTGATCGAAGCCTTGAAGTCCTTGATGACATTGGCGCCGATGATTGTCTCACTGGTGACGACGCCGATATAGTTACGGATGGGATGTCCCTCAATAGTTGGTGTAGTTGTTAGAATCATGATTACAATATGTTTGATTGGGACAAAAATAGTAAAAAAAGGCGAAACAAGGGAAAATTATTTTGCCTCTTGGTTTTTTTTCACTAATTTCGCCACAAATATAACATAAATTTATAGAATATGAGAAAAGTCATATTGTCAATGGCCATGGGCCTGTTGTTGGTGAGCTGCGGAGGTGGCCAGGCATCCTCCACGTCGGAAGAACCGGCCAGTCCGGCATCGGAAAAGGCAGCACCGGCCACAGCCCAGAAGAAATCGAATGGTGACGTTCTTCAGCGAGTGGAGCAAATCTACCAGGACGTGTTTTCCATGTATGCCGAAGCCAGCGAGGATGAGAGTCCGGTTACCGATTCTCCCGACGAGAAATATTGCTCGAAATCATGGAACGAACTGCTTGCGAAAGTGATTGAATACGACTCCACCCACCATCCCGACGACATCGGTTTCTTCGAGGCCGACTACTGGGTGATGGGTCAGGATTTCGACAAACCTACTGCCAGCAACCTGAATCTGGTGGAGCAAAAGGGCAACCATGCCGTGGTGGACCTGGACATCAACAATTTTGAGGTCACCCACGTCCGTCTGGAATTGGTCAACGAGCGTGGCGACTGGTATATCGACAACATCATCGACCTTGACCATGACCTGAATTGGAAAGAGGAGATGGAAGACTACCTTAAAGCATCGTAACATGCCCCGGCTGCTCATTCTCCTCCTTGGTCTGCTTGTCCCGTGCCTCTCTCATGGTGAGGGCATGTTGGGAACCATGATTTCCGACTCCACATTGAACAGCATTGTGGAGCCGGGTCGTTTTAAGCCCCTGCCCCTTGCCTCATCCCCCTATTGGCGTGAGACGCTCCCAAGCGACCTCCGGGCTGGCTATATCGCCCTTGGCGAACAGCATCTCCGCGAGCCATGGCCCACCCTGAACGCCTCACTGTTTGCCGAGAACAAAATCAATGGCAACCGTGTGCGCTATGAAGCCGCATGTTTTGCCAAGCGCAGGATGCTGGCCGAGCTCGTGATGGCCGAGGTGGCCGAGGGCAAGGGCCGTTTTCTCGATGCCATCACCGACGGACTGTGGAGTCATTTAGAGGAGACATGGTGGGGCATTCCGGCCCATTATGCCACGGCCTACCCCATCCCCGAAGACCAGACGGTGGACCTGTTCAACGCCGAGACCGCCAGCATGATAGCATGGACCTCCTATATCCTTGCCGACAGCCTCGACGCCCGCTCACCTCTCATCCGGAAACGTGTCGACGAGGAGATAACCCGTAGGATCCTCATCCCCGCCCTCTCCAAGAACTACTGGTGGAAGCGGGCCGGCATGAACTGGAATCCGTGGATATGCAGCAACTGGCTCACCTGTGCGCTGATCTGCGAGCACGACCGCAGCCGCCAGCTCTCCGCCATCCGCCAGATTGCCGACGCGCTCGACCATTTCATCGGCTCCTATCCCGACGACGGCGGCTGCGACGAGGGACCTGGCTACTGGGACCGTGCGGCAGCCTCGCTCTACGAGGCCCTCAACCTGCTCTCGCTTGCCAGCAACGGGGCGATAGACCTGAGTCAAGAAGCCAAGATCCAGGCGATGGGCAGCTATGCCTACAAGACCTACATACAAGACGGGTATTGCACCAATTTCGCCGACTCACACGACAACAAGTCACTGCTTCAGGTAAACATCCTCTACCCCTTTGGCCTCTATCTGCACGACAACGTGATGAGGTCGTTTGCCAAATATCTCTGGCAAGGAGCTGAGAAGGCCGGTAAGGTGTACGCCAAGAGCGGCAATTTCCCCACCCTTGGCCGAGAGCTGTTCTTCCTGAGCCATTTCTCCCAATTCGAGGCCGAAGCGGCCCTTGAGCCACAACTCCCCAACGTGTGGCTGCCCCACCTGCAGGTGATGGCCGCCCGCAACAAGTCGGGGCTCTATGTGGCCATGAAAGGCGGCCATAACGACGAGAGCCACAACCACAACGACGTAGGCAGCTTCATCGTCTACGCCAACGGCAGTCCGGTGCTCATCGACCCCGGTGTAGGCGAATACACATCGAAGACCTTTGGTGCCTCGCGCTATGAGATATGGACCATGCAGTCGGGCTACCACAACCTGCCCCAGATCAACGGCCACGACCAGCAGCAAGGCAAGGCCTTCGCCGCCCGTGGGGTGCGTTACAAGAAAGGTGTGCTGACCATGGACCTGGCAGGTGCCTATCCCGAGGGAGCCCATGTGAAGGAATGGCGCCGCACGGTGAGTCTTCAGGCGAATAGTGTGGAGGTGGACGAGCGCTATGAATTGTCGGCCGTCACCGGCGAGACCGCCATCATGCTGATGACCATCCTTGAGCCTGTCAAAGGAAAAGGGAAGATTCTCCTGGGGCAGCGGCACATTGCCTACGACCCCTCGCAGGTGGAAGCCGAAGTGGAGGACATCTCGACGCTGCTCGACCCCTTGCTCAAGGAAGTGTGGGGTGAGCAGATGTACCGCATCAAACTAAAGGTAAAGGGC
>ONSV01000057.1 GCA_900320585.1 uncultured Prevotellaceae bacterium
AGCCTTACCCACAATCAGCGGATCAAGGATACGAGAAGTTGATCCCAGAGGATCCACAGCAGGATAGATACCAAGCTCAGCAATCTTACGGTCAAGCACCGTTGTTGCATCCAAGTGGGTGAATGTGGTAGCAGGTGCAGGGTCAGTCAAGTCATCGGCAGGCACATACACAGCCTGTACTGATGTAATAGAACCCTTCTTCGTAGAAGTGATACGCTCCTGCATGGTACCCATCTCAGAAGCCAGGGTAGGTTGGTAACCCACAGCCGAAGGCATACGGCCCAAGAGAGCCGACACCTCGGAACCAGCCTGGGTGAAACGGAAGATGTTGTCGATAAAGAAGAGGATATCGGCCGCCTCGCCGTCCTTACCGCCATTATCGCGGAATTCCTCGGCTACGGTAAGACCAGAGAGTGCCACGGAAGCACGTGCGCCAGGAGGCTCGTTCATCTGTCCATACACCAGTGTGGCCTGGCTCTTCTTCAGTTCCTCGGGGTCGACAAGCGAAAGGTCCCACTTGCCTTCGTCCATGGCTTTCTTGAATTTCTCGCCATAGCGCACCACACCACTCTCGATCATCTCCCTGATGAGGTCATTGCCCTCACGGGTACGCTCTCCCACACCGGCAAACACGGAGTAGCCATTATGCCCCTTGGCGATGTTGTTGATGAGCTCCATGATGAGCACGGTCTTGCCCACACCAGCACCACCAAACAAGCCAATCTTTCCACCTTTCATATAAGGCTCGAGCAAGTCGATCACCTTGATACCAGTGGAGAGCATCTCTTTCTGTGTGGATAGTTCCTCAAACTTAGGAGCCTCCCTGTGGATGGGATATGCACCTTTCATGTCGAGTTCTTTCATACCGTCGATAGGCTGTCCGATAACGTTGAGCATCCTTCCCTTGATCTGGTCGCCGGATGGCATCAGGATAGGACGTCCCGTAGTGATGGCCTCCAATCCTCGTTGCAAACCGTCGGTGTTGTCCATGGCGACACACCTCACGGTATCCTCACCGATGTGCTGCTGCACCTCAACGATGAGGTTGCGGCCATCAGGTCTGACGATTTTCAATGCATCGTGGATTTTTGGCAGCACTTTCTCAGGGTCGAGCCCATTGGTGTCGTAGTAAACGTCGATCACCGGACCGATAATCTGGGATATGTGTCCATTGATTTGTGACATAAGCATTTAGTTTTTAATATTAAATTTTAAATTCTCTTTCACAGGTTGATTAGTGCCGAAAACAAGGCCATGCAAAGACCTCATTACCCTATTGGATAATGAAGTATTCGCAAAAATAATACAAATTTGGCATTACGGCAAAATATCAGTGCACTAATTTCGGATTTCGTTCATTTTTCTCGAAAAAAACACATCAAATGCTGAGCTCGTCGAGCACCTTGATGAGTTTTCTGTCGAATGGTTTGTCGCTGCGGATGGCCTCGCTGAGGGGGACATAGACCACTTCGTTGTTGCGTACACCCACCATGATGTTGCGCTGCCCCTGGATGATGGCCTCGATAGCCCCCACTCCAGTGCGGCTGGCCAGAATACGGTCGTGAGCAGTAGGCCTGCCACCGCGCTGCAAATGACCAAGGATGGAGACGCGCACGTCGAAATTGGGGAATTCCTTCTTCACACGGTCGGCATAGTAAAGCGCGCCGCACTTGGGGCTCTCGGAAACGATGACGATGCAACTTTTCTTCGATTTACGGATACCACGCTCCATGAACCGGGCCAACTGGTCGACCCCCGTGGAGTCTTCGGGAATGATGGCAGCCTCGGCACCACTGGCGATAGCGCTGTTCTGTGCAAGGAATCCGGCGTCACGCCCCATCACCTCGACGAAGAAGATGCGCTCATGGCTCTGTGCGGTGTCACGGATTCGGTCAACGCAATCCATGATGGTGTTCATCGTCGTATCGTATCCGATGGTGGAGTCGGTGCCATAGAGGTCGTTGTCGATGGTGCCTGGCAAACCTATACAGCACACATCGAATTCCCTGGCAAACTCCATGGCTCCAGTGAGCGAGCCATTTCCACCAATGACAATAAGGGCATCGATGCCATGCTTCTGCATGTTCTCATAAGCCTTCTGCTTGCCCTCGGGTGTCTGGAATTCCTTGCTTCTCGCCGTTTTCAGGATAGTGCCTCCCGACATGATGATGCCACTCACGTTCTCGGTGGTGAAAGGCACGATCTCGTCGTTAATCAAGCCATCATACCCACGGAAAATACCCATAATCTTGAATCCATTGCAAATGCCGGCACGGGTGACGGCTCTAATGGCCGCGTTCATGCCCGGAGCGTCGCCTCCCGAGGTCAATACTCCTATAGTCTTTATTCTTGCCATACTTATAGATATTAAATAAGGTTACAAATTCACTTGTGCGATGACAATCATAATGGCAAGGCCTATGATTCCGCCGATGAGTGCTTTCGCTCCGACATTCTTGAAGAACCAGCCAATATGTATGCGCTCCATCTTAATCAGAGCCAGACCACTCATCGAACCGACGGCCAGGATATTACCTCCCATCGCCGTACAATAAGCCACTACTTTCCAATAATTGCCATTCTGGGCAAATGCTCCAAAGTAGGCATCCTCCACTGCGTCGCCTACGTTGTAGAGCGAGAAGAAACTGAGCGCAGCGGCAAAATTGTCGAGCACGCTGCTCACGACAGCCGACAAGGTTCCCATGATCCAGATGTTGTGGATGTAGGCGTCGCACCTATTGGCCAGCCATCTCACTGCACCTGTCTCCTCCACCACGCCAACTGCCAGCATGAGTCCCATCACGTAGAGCATCATTTGCAATACGCCATACTGCAGAACCCTTGGCAACCTGCGCTGAATCATCTTCTCCACATTCATCAACTTGTGGTTGAAAATCTCATTGACGATCCACAGGATGGCAAGAACACACAGTGCCCCCAGGAAGGGACTGAGCTTGGTGATGTTGTGGAAAGTGGGGATGAACCACAGGCCGCCGATTCCAACGAAAAGCATCAGCAACCGCTGCCAGGCATTGAGATTAGTGTCATCTCCACGATAAGGCATCGACTGCCACACAATCTCCACACGCTCGGGGAGCATACGTCCTAAAAGGAAAGTGGGCAAGGCCCATGCGACGAGACATGGCAGAAGGAGCCCCATCGAGAAATTGGTGGCCGTGACGGCATTCATGTTCCAGAGGAGCAGGCCTACCGGGTCGCCAATGACAGTGAGTGCGCCACCCATATTGGCAGCAAGCATCACGGCGCTGCCGTAAATCATCCGCTGCCTGCGGCTGGCCACCAGGTCGTGCATCACCACCAGCATCAGTGCTGTGGTAGTCAGGTTGTCAAGGTTGGCCGAAAGGATGAAGGTGATGCCCGAAAGACTCCAGAGCAGCTTTCTGCTTCGTCGTGTGCGCACCCATGGTGTGAGGAAATCGAAACATCCATTATTGTGCAGGATTTCCACAATGGTCATCGTGGCAAGCAAGAAGAGCACCACCTCTGCGGCCCTTCCCACATATTTGAGGAAAATGTTCTGTGCGATATAATGCTTCACCGCGGTACTTGTGGCCACGGCACCATTGAGGAAGTCCACATAGTCGCCCTCATGCTCACTCATCACGAAATCGGTGCCGTAGCAAATATAGAGCACCCAGCCCACCGTTCCGATGAAAATAGCCACGGCTGCCTTGTTGACATTCGTGACTTTCTCCGTCGCAATCAAGACGAAGCCGATAAGCAATATGGCAACAATGATAAGCGTCATGACTTAGGTTTTCAGTGCGTATTGAGGATATAGACAATGCAAAGATAGAAAAAAATCCATGACAAACCTAAAAATCCGAGGAAATAATTTATCGGGATTTTTGAAAATGGAGGTCAAATTCGGCCCATCCACTTCCTAAGAGTGAAATAAAACTCTTCTTGTGCGACGAACAAATGCCAGAATGGCCGCAAAGGCATATACCCAAACTTCAACCGCAACTTCAAGGGAACCATATCCGTCTGGATATTCTCCCATGTATGCCTCATTGTGGCCACTCCCGCCTTTCTCTCTTCCACGGTGAGCTGTTTCCTGAATTTGTAATAAAACATGTAGACATCCATCAAATTCAGCCATCGCAGTCTCTCGTAAGCATCAAGAATACGTTGCGGGACGTTCTCGCTCCTAATCAGCCTCATCATGCTTTCATTGGCCAACAGATAGTCAAACCTCCTTGCACTCACACGGTGTGTGATCGAAGCATTGTGCTGCCTATAAAAATAGATACCGTCGCACTGCCTCACTTCACGCGAATGAAGATAATGCACGCGAGTGATATTCTCGTCGCTATATGCAATGGCCGTCTCATCATATGGATACCGCCGGTGAATCTCCGACCTCACCATATAGACACCGTGAATGTTCCAAGTAAGGCTTTCCTCAAATGCCCTCTCACCAGTAAGGACATCAAAAGGAGGCATCTTGAACCGCCTTACATGGTCATCAAAAACCTCATCGACCTGAAACAATACCGTATCGGTTTCAGGATGTGAGTCAACCACCTCGAATGCCTGTTTCAAGGCATTTGGCTCCATCCAATCGTCGCTGTCGAGCATACACACGAACTCCCCTTCTGCCAGTGCCAATGCGGCATTCCTGGCCTTTGCTATACCACTATTGGTTTGAAGCCTTACGTATCTGATACGTGAGTCGCGACTGGCATACTCAGCAAGAATCTCGGGAGTGGAATCCGTAGAGGCATCATCAGCACATACCGCAATCCAATCACTCATCGTCTGGTTGAGAAGAGAGTCGAGGCACTGTCGCAACCACTTCTCGGCATTGTATGCCGCCACAAGCACAGACACCCTACTCATGTCTGCCCCTCCCCAACAACTTACGTTTCAATGACTGCCAAAGCGAAGTCTTTGTCCTCAGAATCATGACCGACACTGTGAGGCTGGCACATCCCAGCAGAAGTCCCACCGGCCAATACACCCATTGGTTCTCAACAAAAGTCAGCAGATAAGCCATTATGCCGAATGGAAGTTGCATCAAGGCATAGGTACGCACTGCACACGACATCCTGTAGCCATATTTGAAATGGGTATAGGCAAGGATGATCAGGAAATCGAGAATCCCCACACCTGTAATGGCAATACCACATCCCAGCAGTCCCCATTTACGGAAAGCAAAGACAACGGCTATCACGAGCACCACATCGTATATGGCCTCAAGGAGCAAGTACGACCAAGAGTCGCCCTTGGCCAGAGGCATATAAGCCATCGGCAATTTGATAGCCCTGAAATACATGGCAAAGACCGTGACCTGCATCATTCCGATTACCGCGGTGAACTTTCCGCTGTAGAGAAGAGGCAAGAGGATGGGCAACAAGATTGTGAAGAAGACCAACATCGGAGCGACAAGCAGGAGCGACACCTCTATCTGCCTATTGACCACCGTATTGGCCGATGTCGTAAGATGATGACAAGCAGAAAGACGGGGAAAGAAATCGGTCTCCATAGCCGAGAACACCATTCCGGCATAGGTCATTGTCATCATGTATCCAGCGCTATAGAGTCCCACCGTCTCCAAAGAAGAGGTGTAACTGAGGAAAGACCTTATAAGGAATTCCGCACCACTGCCTAAGATGCCAGCCATGACGAATGCAATGCCAAGCCTTACCATCCCCATACCCTCGGCCAAGGAATCAGCACTCATCTTCACTCGGAGAGGGAAAAGACGATACGAGCACCAGAGCGTGAGAGCCATCTGGGTGGCGGCCATGATGACGAGCGAAGGAACAATGCCCGTCTCCCCGAAATAATAATACAGCGGAATGGAAGTGAAAAGTGCGGCCACCACATTATAAACTGATATTGAGGCGATTTGCCTGAGTTGCCTCACCCCTTTCAGGATGGCCATCTCGCCTCCTGTAATGGCCATCATAGCCACTATGGGCGACAACAGCACAAAGTGCAGCGTGTGGTTTCCCCAGCCAAAAGTCCATTTGCTGAGCATCTGGCTGAGAACGATGCACAGGAAGAATCCGGCCAAAGCGGTGAGCAGGCTCCACGCACGAACCATCAACACAATCCGCTTCAGCGAAGTCTTGTCGCCTCTGTCCCAGGCCTCGGAAATGTTTTTCACCGCACTCATGGAAATGCCCAGGTTGGTGGCATTGGAGAGCAAATTGATTGTGGAGTTGAAAAGCGATATCAAACCCATACCGGCAGGACCAAGAATCGTGGCCACGAGTTTGTTGCGCACGATGCCCACCAGGATGTTTATTCCTTGCACACCACCAAATAGGCCAGTGTATTTCAGTACATGAGAATAACTATCAGAATGGTTTGTCTTTTTCATCGTTATAACTAAAAAACGGCAAATTTGCCGTTTTATTGCCTTTTTTCGATGGTACAAGAATTTTTATTCGTTTTATTTTGCCAATTATGCCGATTGTAGTATCTTCGCGGAATGAAACTGAGCATAGTCATCCCCGTTTACCAAGTGAAGTATACCCTTACACGCTGTGTGGAGAGTGTGCTGAACCAATCATTCCGCGACTATGAGATGATATTGGTAGACGACGGCTCGACCGACGGAAGTGCCAAGATGTGCGACGACTTTGCCCTTGCCGACAGTCGTATCCGCGTGATACACCAAACAAACAAGGGATTGTCATCGGCAAGGAATTCCGGGCTCAACATCTCCCGTGGTGAGTATATCACGTTCATCGACAGCGATGACTTCATTGGCGAGAACACCCTCAGCATACTGATGACCAAACTCGAGGCCTATCCCGACTACGATATCCTTGAGTATCCCGTTCTGTGGCATCACGGCTCCCCTGAGCAACGACTTCTGAAATTCGGCGTGAAGACCTACGACAACATGCGCTCCTACTGGATAGACGGGAAAGCCTACCAGCATGCTTATGTATGGAACAAGATTTTCGTGCGGCGACTTTTCGACACCGTGAGATTTCCTGACGGCCAATTGTTTGAGGATGCCTATACCCTCCCACTGCTGTTGGAGAAGGCCCACATAGTGGCAACGACAGAAGAAGGCATTTATTACTACACTTCCAATCCCGACGGTATCACCAACCATCCTGGCGATGGACTGTCGTGCCTGCTCGACACACACATACGCCAACTTGAGGCCCTTGGATTGGACGAAGAACTGTCGGAATACTATGCCCATGTGCTCAACATCCAGTTGGATGTGTACAAGACCACCCGTAAGGACCCAATACTTCCGGTGCCACATATCACTTCCTCAGCGATTCGCCGCCTGGGGCTACCGTGGAAAAGCCGTGTAAAACTCAGACTGCTTAAAATCATTGGAATTAAGAACCTATGCCGAATCACCCGACTTCTTCGCCCGTCGTGAAACAACCGCTCATTAGTTTCATCGTCACATACTATAATCTTCCACCCAGGCTGTTGCATGAGTGTATTGAGAGCATCCTCGCACTATCCTTGAACAACGAGGAGCGCGAGATTATCGTCATCAACGACGGCTCACACACCTCGCCTGTGGAAGAGCTGAAAGACCTGGCCGAACACATTATTTATATTAGGCAACCCAACCGTGGACTGAGCATGTCGCGGAACCTGGGCATTGAGGCATGCAGCGGAGAATATATCCAGTTTGTAGACGGTGACGACAGACTCAACACCATCGTGTACGAACATTGTCTCGATTTGGTACGGTCCAACCACCCCGACATCGTCACCTTTCTTCTTTCCGACAAAGAAGAGCACGAAGTACCTACCGAATACGAAGGACCAATGGAAGGTTCGGAATATATGCGAAAGAACAACCTCAGGGCATCTGCCTGTGGCTATATCTTCCGCAAGCAGACTCTCGTCAACCTCCGTTTCAAAGCAGGCATTCTGCATGAAGACGAGGAATTCACCCCCCAGCTTTTCCTTCGTGCCGAGAATGTGTATGCCACCAAGGCCAAGGCCTATTTCTACCGCAACAGAGAGGGGTCAATCACCCATGAGGACAACAAGAAATGGGTCTTGCAACGACTCTCCGACACACGTGGCGTGCTCTACCGCCTGACCGAGATGGCCGACACACTGCCCACCGCCGACCGTGAGGCGCTTCAACGCCGTATCGACCAGCTCACGATGGACTATATCTACAACATCATTACCCTGACCCACAATGGCAGGTATCTGGAGCGCTGCGTCGCCGAACTAACCGAGAAAGGACTGTTTCCCTTGCCCGACAAGGACTATACACAAAAATACAAATGGTTTCGCAGGCTGAGCAGCACACGCCAGGGACGCCGCATGCTCTGTATGATACTCAGATAGCCTATGAGAATCTTGTTATTGGGCGAATACAGCAACGTGCATGCCACCCTGGCAAAGGGGCTGCGCTGTTTGGGGCACGAAGTGACGGTGGCCTCAAATGGTGATTTCTGGAAAGGCTATGCCCGTGACGTGGACCTGAGCCGCCGGCCGGGAAAATTTGGAGGACTATCGCTATATGCCAAAGTCCTTGCACTCTTGCCCCGCTGGAAAGGCTATGACGTGGTACAACTGATCAACCCCATGTTTCTTGAGTTGCGTGCCGAACGGCTTTTCTTTGTCTTCGACTATCTGCGCCGGCACAACAAACTCATTATTTTAGGAGCCTATGGCATGGATTGGTATTGGGTAAACACCTGTGTCGAGCAAAAGCCTTTGAGATACAGCGACTTCAATATTGGAAGCACACTCCGGAAGAACGAGGATGCCTTACGCGAGCGTGCCGATTGGCTGGGCACGACCAAAGAACGGCTGAACAAACACATCGCCCGGCAATGCGACGGTATTGTGGCAGGGCTTTATGAGTATTGGGTGTGCTATCACCCATTTTTCCCATCAAAGACCACATTCATCCCCTACCCCATGGAAATCCCGCCGGCATCCAACCGTCCCCCACATGCTGATGAGAAGATACGGATATTCATCGGCATCAACAAGACACGCAGCGAATACAAAGGAACGGACATCATGCTCTCTGCTGCCCGAGAGGTGGCTGGGCGTCATCCCGAGGAGGTGGAATTGATTGTCGCCGAATCTCTTCCCTTCAACGAATACCAAGAGCAACTGAACGGCTCCGACGTCATGCTCGACCAGCTTTACAGCTACACGCCATCGATGAACTCATTGCTGGCCATGTCGAAAGGCATCATTTGCATAGGAGGGGGAGAGCCAGAGAACTATGAAATCCTTGGAGAGCAAGAGCTACGCCCCATTCTCAATGTCGAGCCCTCACGAGAGAGTGTGGCTGATGTGCTTGAGGATTTGGTGTGTCATCCGGATAGAATCGGCCGATTGAAGGCAGAGAGCGTGGAATATGTCCGTCGGCATCACGAATATGTGGATGTCGCCCGCCGATATGAGAAGTTCTACACCTCACTCCAAACAACCACCTGAAATCAGAGGAAAAAAAAATAGGAAGACATCCAACCGACGTCTTCCTATATTTTTTTGTTTGAAACGATTAAGCCTCTGCGGGAGTCTCCTCTGTTGGAGCCTCAGCAGCAGCCTCGGCCTCGGCCTTGGCAGCAGCCTCAGCAGCCTTCTTCTCAGCCACCTTCTTGGCGATAGCCTCATTGACGGCTTTCTCTGCCTTGAGGTTCTTCTCGTAAGCCTCTTTCTTTGCCTTGGCATCCTTGGCACGAACATTCTCGTCGCCCTTTACCTTGGCATCCTTCCAAACATCGAATTTCTTCTGTGCCTCAGCCTCATCGAAAGCACCTTTCTTGATGCCACCACGGAGGTGTTTCATCATATACACACCCTCATGACGAAGGATGCTGCGAACGGTGTCGGTGGGTTGTGCGCCAACTTCTACCCAGTAGAGGGCGCGGTCGAAATTCAAATCCACTGTTGAGGGATTGGTGTTGGGGTTGTAGGTACCCACTTTCTCAATAAATTTACCATCTCGTGGTGCTCTTGCATCAGCGACGACTATGCTATAGAAAGCATATCCTTTGCGTCCACGACGCTGCAATCTGATTTTTGTTGCCATTTGAAAAATTGTTTTGGGTTTGAATTAAATGCTAATAACTCGTAAAAGCGGCGCAAAATTACAAAAAATTCACGAGACCATTTCCTGTCCCGTGAACTTTAAGCTTGCGATTAACATTTATTAATGTTTTGACCTTTAAAAGATCATTTGATTACTATTTTTTTCGAATGTCCCTGTCGATTCTTTATCACATAGGTTCCAGAACGCAGTCCGAAGACGTTGGCAGCTGAAGCATTTGACATGACCCTAATACCATCGAGGCTGTATACATCCACCACTTCATCACCACTGATGATGGCATCCTCGATGTCGACCGTTCCATGATTCTCGTTCTTGAAGAGGAAAGACACGAATCCTGTCTCCTCATTGCGGGTAATCTGCGTAATGGGTTTGTGCATCAGATACGAGCCATCAATATTGGGATTGTACAATTTAGCAGCCGGAGTAGAGTCATCGGTTAGGCTGTCGTTGCCATTAAAGGGATAGGCTTCGTGGCCACCACGGTTGGAATTGCTGGCATGGAACAAGGTAAGGCGCTGATGGTCGTTGTTTGCCCCAGTGGTGTTCACGGTATTGTTGTACCAAATGTCAGGGTCGTAGTCCACGTGGATAATAAGCATGCCCTCACCTGGAAGGAAAGCGTCCCAACTATCCTGCGCCCTGTTCTCAAGCAAGTAATACTCCGTCTGGCAACTGTCGTTGTAAATCACATATCCGTTGCCTCGAGAAGTAAGTGGCTTCTGGTTGATAATCCTACGGTTATTCTTCAGTTCGGTGAATTTCAGCCAACCGGCATAATTGCGCTCATAGCTGCTGTATCCTGCAGGAACCCAACCCAATCCGCTGGGACCATTATAGCTGCCATCGTCGAGGATGTCCCATGAACCCATGCCAAAATTGCCATGGTAACTGGTGTCGTACAAATCGGGCAGACCCAGGCAATGAGAGAATTCGTGGCATATCACGCCAATTCCCATCTCTGTCGTACCGTAATTACCATAAAGCTCATTGCTACAGGCATAAACATCGATTATCACATCGTCGAGCATAAAGTCCTCAGGTACATTTTCGCTGAATACACTTGCCGAAGACAGCTCCCACATGTGGGGCCAGATCGTTTGGGCGCCACCATTGGTGGCTTCACCGTATCCAGCATAGAGAACGAACACCTCTTCCACCACGCCGTCGCCATCCCAGTCGTATTCGGTGAAATCCACCTGGTCGTCAACAGCCTTGCAACACTCCACGATCATCTCCGGAGCGTTCAAATCGTCACCATTGATGTTCCTGCCGTAATATGCGTATGATTTGTCGAGGTTGACAGGTCCCATGACATCGAAAGTGAGGTCGAACTTACCATAACTTTGGTCCTGATAGTAGTCGTGCACACTGCCGATGGCACCAGCGTCGTTGGTATAGCCCACCTCGTTGGTCATTGCATCATATCTCAACCAAGTGAGGTATCCATTATCCTCTTCAGAATAATCATAAAATTTCTTATCGCTGAAATTAGCAAGAATGATCAATCCTTTTTTCTTGCCAAGATATTGGGGATGGTCAGGTTCACCTATTTCCTGAATGCCATTTGCACGATTTGCCTTTCTCAGCATTTTTGTCCCCCTCACGCC
Organism: uncultured Prevotellaceae bacterium; assembly: GCA_900320585.1. Taxonomy (GTDB): domain Bacteria; phylum Bacteroidota; class Bacteroidia; order Bacteroidales; family Bacteroidaceae; genus Prevotella. Next base: position 11,656 of record ONSV01000057.1, read on the forward strand.
TTTCACTGTCCTGTAAGGTCGCACACTCTCCACATCAGCGACACTGGAGATGAATGTCTTCTCTGTGGCGTTACGCAACTGTTCCTCATGAGCCATCACACCGGTAGACAAAATGGTAAAACCAGCCGCCTTGGCGTAGCAGTATTGATTGTTGGCGTCAATTACCACAGGCACATTGTCGCGAGTGAGAAAATAGTGAAGATTCTCGTCGCCTACGAGCATCAGTTCAATGGTAGTGCCATCAGGTTGCCTGAACGTGCGCCATTCCTTCTTGGCGGGCACGGCAAACGACAACGATGCCACACAGATCAATGTTGCGAGAATGACCTTTCTTTTCATCATAGAAAATCTGTTTCTGTTTGCAGAATTTTGTTACTAATATACATCATCAAGTTGGGCTACGCAGGAACTGTCATTTCCACAAAAAAAAACATGTCGGTTCTCCATTGTCCATGCGCGGCGCACTGAATTATTCAAATTTGCCGCAAAAATACGCCAAAAAGAACAAAATTCAAAAAATCCATGCTATAAATGTTGGGTAACAATGTGAAATTGTTATTTTTGCAAACTGCAAATCAACATTTTTGCATATAAGGCAAGAATTCTTTGCCTCAATCACATTATTGCCAACCCACACCATGGATACGGAAAGCTATCGGCTCAGCATTCTCATTCCCACATACAACGACATATGTGTGGAACTTGTCGATGCCCTTAGGCGTCAGGCCAACAGCTTGCCGAATCTGACTTTCGAGGTGCTTGTGGCCGATGACGGTTCGACACAGCCCGATATCATTGAAGCCAACCGTGCCATCGACAGCCTTGCTCACTGCAAATATCTACGTCGGGAGCGAAACGAAGGACGTTCGGCCATCAGGAACTACCTTGCCCGTCAGGCCCGCTACGAACTCCTTCTGTTTGTCGACAGCCATATGTCGGTGATTCGCGAAAACTATATAGAATGCTACCTGTCGCACAGCAGCCATCCATTGGTTTATGGTGGCTATGCCATCACTGGAACCCAGCCACCCAAAGGCAACCTACGCTATAAATATGAGCTTTCCTGCATCAAGGCTCAAGATGTCAGCTGCAGGGCAGCTTCGCCCTATTCCAATTTTCACACCTCGAATTTCATGATTCACCGTGACATCATGCTTGCCCACCCTCTTGACGAGCGTTTCAAGCGATATGGCTATGAGGATGTGTTGTTTGGCAAACAGCTCAAGGCCGAAGGCATCGAGATACTTCACATCGACAACCCTGTGGGTTTCAACCGGTTCGAAAGCAACCAACGATTTGTGGAGAAGACTGAGGAAGGGCTGTGCACGTTGTATGAATTCTGCGATGAGCTGAAGGGCTATTCGCGCCTTTTATCCATCAGCGAGCGTCTGGAGAAATGGCATATCATGGGATTGCCCAAAGTCGTTCACGCCCTGTTTGGCAAATGCATCAGGCGACATCTTCTGTCAGCAAAGCCGTCACTTTTTTTGTTCAAAGTATATCGACTTGGCTTTTTTTCCTCTTTAAGGAAATAATTAATCTTTACCTGAAAAATGGTCTAATCTTCCCAAAACAATACATTTTTTTCCAATTTTATGTTTGTTGTCACAAAAAATGATTATTTTTGCAGAGAATGTTAATCAACCGAATGTCTAACTAAAACCATAGATTACGATGAGAACCAAGACTTTGCTAATGATTTTCGTAGCCGCATTCTTCAGCTGCGTGAATCTTCATGCCCAATCCGAAATCACCGTTCCCCAAGGCGAACTTACTCCTGAACAACAAAAGGCCCGTGAGGCTCAGCTGAAAGAGGCTGCGAAAGAGAAGGAGAAAGCTGAAAAGTTTCAAAAAGAGCAAGAGAAACAGCTGAAGGAAGCCAAGAAGAAGGAGAAGGAAGCCAAGAAAGCACAGAAAGAGGCTGAGAAAAAGAAGAAAGCTGCCGAGAAAGAAATAAAGAAACAGAAGAAGCTCGAGAAGCAAGCACAAAAGGCAGAAAAAGACCGCATCAAGGCCGAGAAGAAAAAAGCCAAGGCCCTAAAGGAATTAAAAAAGTTGTAATCCGGCATGATGCCAGCCGAATAGTGTCAAATCTCTGAACTATACAAGCGAGGTCCCATAAGGACTTCGCTTTTTTGATGTGGTCAGCCCGACGGCCCTCTTATATTGTCATCCCACGCACCTTCCGACACTTTGAATGGTGCACTAACAGGCATTAAAAAAGGGGGAAGGCAAGCCTCCCCCCGAATATTACGGAATAGGTTCTCAGTCGAGTTTCAGACTCTTCTTGATAGCCTCAATCTGCTCCATACCCTCTTCGTTGCAACGGTCGTAGCAATTGGCGCACTTCATAGTGTTCTTCACCTCGATGTAGAACTTGATCTTGGGCTCGGTGCCCGAAGGACGCACGCTCACCTTGGTGTCGTCGTCGCAGAACCATTGAAGGACATTGCTGGTAGCAGGCATATCGATGGGTGACTTTGAGCCATCGGCTGCAGTCTGCTCGAGTGTCTGGAAGTCTTTCCACAACACAACCTTGCTTCCGCCGAGGTCCTTGGGTGGGTTGTTGCGGAAATCCGTCATCATCTGCTTGATGGCATCGGCACCAGTCTTTCCGGGCTTCACCACATTCACGGTGAACTCCTTCGAGAATCCATACTCCAGATAGATATCCATCAGCAGGTCGTAGAGTGTCTTGCCGTTGTCCTTTGCCCAAGCGGCAATCTCGCAGATCAAGCAGATAGATGCTGGGGAGTCCTTGTCGCGCACCTTGTCGAACGGCAGGAATCCGAAGCTCTCCTCACCACCGCCAATATACTTGTTCACGCCTTCAGACTGCCTGATTTCGTTGGCAATCCACTTGAAGCCCGTGTAGCAGTCGCGAAGTTCCACGCCATTCTTGTCGGCGATCTTCCTGATAAGCTCGGTGGTAACAATGGTCTTTACGAGGAACTCGTTGCCCTTGAGCTGTCCAAGCTTCTTCTTGTTGGCGATAATATACCAGCAGAACATCATGCAGGTCTGGTTTCCATTAAGAATCTCCCATTCGCCCCTCGGATTGCGGCATACGATGGCCAGACGGTCAGCATCAGGGTCAGAAGCGATAACGAGGTCGGCATTCAGACGTGTACCCAGTTTCATACCCAGGGTCATTGCCTCTGCATTCTCGGGATTCGGCGACACCACCGTGGGGAAGTTGCCGTCAATAACCATCTGCTCGGGAACGACATGAATGTTCTGGAAGCCCCATGAACGCAGAGCCTCAGGGATAATCACGCGTCCGGTGCCATGCATGGGCGAATAGACGATATTGAGGTCTTTCTGACGCAGGATGACATCCTGGTCGACCATTGCCTCCTTCACGGCCTGCAGGTAATCCCAG
>ONSV01000108.1 GCA_900320585.1 uncultured Prevotellaceae bacterium
CAGGGAATGCTGCGTGAGACGTGCCGATGAGATGAAATCGAAGCGATACACCACCGATGGGGCCCACACCTCGGAAGAGGGAGCCCGAATCAACGGCATATACCTGGCCAAGCGAATCAGTGAATTACTCCAACTGTCCAACTAACGAAACCGCATGGTATTCTCAGACCTCTTCTTTCTCTACGTATTCCTGCCATCCTTTGCCCTACTCTACCTGTTAGGCACATGGATAGACAAGTCGGCCGCAAAAGAAGGCCGGCAGTCGTGCAGGGCGAGAAATGCCGTGCTTGTTGCCTTCTCGTTCATCTTCTATGCATGGGGAGAGCCTGTCTACGTTTTCCTGATGTTGGCAAGCGTAGTCATCAATTTCTTCATCGGGAGAAGCATCGACAATCTGGACAAACACCGCAAGGCAATGCTGGCACTCGGAGTGGCCTGCAATCTTTGCGTTCTAGGCATCTTCAAGTATGCCGGATTCTTCGCCCATCAATTGCAGGCCTTAGGCATCCCCGTTCCCACGCCCGACATCTCTCTCCCGATAGGAATCAGTTTTTACATCTTCCAGTCGATTTCCTACTTGGTTGACGTCTACCGTCGCGACTCCCACTCACAGAAACGGTTTGTCGACCTGTTGCTCTATATCTCGATGTTCCCCCAACTCATCGCCGGACCTATCGTGAGATACCAGACTGTGGCCAACCGCATCACCGACCGCCATGTGAGTGCCGATGACGTGGCCGACGGCATCTACCGTTTTCTCCGCGGTCTGGCCAAGAAAGTGATTCTTGCCAATCAACTATACGAAATCTCACACCAGTTCTTAGATGGTCAGCTCAATGACCTGAGTACGGGTAGCGCATGGATTGGCATCATTGCCTTCACCCTGCAAATCTACTTCGACTTCTCGGGTTACTCCGACATGGCCATCGGTCTGGGGCGCTGCATGGGATTCCGGTTCAACGAGAACTTCGACCACCCTTACTGCAGCAAGTCAATAACCGAGTTCTGGCGCCGCTGGCATATCTCGCTGGGCAGTTTCTTCCGCGACTATCTCTATATTCCTTTGGGAGGTAACCGCAGACACCAGGCCCTAAACATCCTGGTGGTGTGGTTTCTTACAGGCATGTGGCATGGTGCCAGTTGGAACTTCATCATTTGGGGCGTACTTTTCGGTATTATCGTCATGGTGGAGAAATACACCCTGCTGAAGAACCCAGGCAAGGTGCCTTCGGCATTACTCCACATCTATTGCATGTTGATCGTGATTGTCAGTTTCGGCATTTTCTATTACGACGACTTCACCCGTATGACGACCTTCTTCCATATCCTCTTTGGAGGAGCCGCCGTGTTCTTCGACGGAATATCGAAAGCCGCCATACTCGATCACTTCTGGCTATGGGTGGCTGCCTTCGTGCTGTGCATGCCCGTGCGTCAGCACATCGCACAATGTTTCGACCAGCACACAAGTGACCTGCGTGCATTCAACCGTAGCGTCAGCATGCTGGCACGGCTTGTCACATCGATTGCCATCCTGGTGCTCTGCACGGCTTTACTGGTAGGCGCCACCAACAACGCATTCATCTATACAAGATTTTAGAACCCTCATACCCAATGAAAAGAATAAAGACGATTATCCTGACATACCTCGTCATGATGGCACTCATGCCATCCATGCTCTGCGCTCAAGAGCCGACACCAGACAACGGTGACGAGGCCATTCCCGACACCGCCACCTTTGTTGATGGAAGATATGTCAACCGCGTATGCCCTGACGCCAGTCTGCGACAACCCAAGAGTGGCATATTCATCATCGGGTCGGGACCCGACATCAGGGTTACCAGCGCCTTCATGGGCACACCCGAAGGCGGAACGGCCTATACCGATGCCGTGAACGAATACCGCAGGCGGTTGGGCGACGAAGTGCGTATCTACAGCATGATTCTTCCCATCGCCTCGGCCTATTACACCCCAGACGCCGGGTTGCAGTACACCCGCGACCAAAAAGCCACCATCGATGCGATGTACAGCAGGATGGAGGGTGTGACAGGTGTCGACGCTTTCACCGCCCTCGCATGGCACGTGAGAGAGCCCATCTACCTACGCACCGACCATCACTGGGCACCTCTTGGTGCCTATTATGCCGCCGAGGCTTTCGCCAAAGCCGCCGATGTGCCGTTCTACCACCTAAGTCACTATGAGGAGCGTGCTGTTCATCAATTCCTTGGCACAATGTACACTGTCTACACCAAAGACCCTGCCGTAGGAAGAGCCCCTGAAGACTTTGTCTACTACGTGCCACTCGACGTGGATTATTCCACTACCGCCATAACCTATAGCTTAGGAAAGAATAGGGCTGTGACCGGTCAGAACGGTCCGAAAGAAGTGAACTTCTTCAGAGAATACAAGGATGGCAGCCACACCGCCTATTGCACCTTCATGGGTGGAGACTCCAATACCACGAAGGTGGTGACATCGACCAAGAACGGCCGCCGGCTGCTCATCATCAAAGACAGCTACGGCAATGCCCTCCCAGGCTACCTGTTCTATTCTTTCGAGGAGATTCATGTCATCGATTTCCGCTATTTCCCAGGCAATGTGGTGAAATACATCCATAGCAACGGCATCACCGACCTGCTTTTCGCCCATTGCATCTCGCTTGCCTACTCGGCCAAGACCGGCCAAGGCATACAACGCATGCTCAACCGTTAGACAACGCACCAATAACGTTTGCCCCTCCTGTCATGCACAACAAGATCTACATCACCGTGATGAGTTTGGTCTTCATTGCCGCCACCATCATCCTCACCACATTCCCCCGCCCCAAATACTCTGAGGTGGAGAAACGCGACCTGGCCCAATTTCCGGAATGGAGCGTGAGCAAGCTGGCCCAAGGCACATGGACCAGCGAAGTCTCGTCGTGGTTCAGCGACAGCGAGCCTTATCGTGAGCGCCTCATGACCCTGAGCATGAAAATCAAAGACCTCGAGCGGTTGGTGCTCTCCGATGACAACGTGACCTTCCATGCAGCCGACGACCTGATGGAAGAAGGAGTTATGGAAGAAGGTGCCATGGAAGAGGTGGTGGAAGAAGAAGAGGCACTCGGTGAATATTCCAACAAGGTGCCAACCGAGGGTAAGGCAAAATTGAGCCATGCAGGCATCATTATCGTAGGAAGTGGCAGCAATGTGCGTGCACTGATGGCCTATGGAGGAGTGAAAGGTGGCGGCAAATTCGCCAATATGGCCAACACCTACCATGAAGAACTTGGCGAGGGTGTGCGGGTTTATGCCATGGTGATACCCAACGCCGCGGAGTTCTACCTGCCAGAGAGTTGGAAAAAACACTCCAAATCGCAATTGGCCACTCTAAAGAGCATCCAGGAAAAACTCTCACCCGGCGTTACCTTCGTGAATGTGTACAACACCCTTGGCAACCATGCCGACGAACCCATCTTCCTGCGCACCGACCACCACTGGTCACCCCTTGGCGGCTATTACGCAGCCGCCGAGTTTGCCAGGTCGGCCGATGTAGACTTCAAGGATCTTGAGAGTTACGAGCGCAGGGAGGTAAAGCGCTTCGTCGGCTCGATGTATGGCTATTCCAAAGACATCTCCCTCAAGGAAGCCCCTGAGGATTTCGTATACTATGTGCCCAAGGATATTGAATACAACACCACCTACCTGACTTATACCATCAACGAGGACTACAAAATCACGAAAGTATCCGGTCCTACCACCGAGCGTTTCTTCTACCGCTTCAAGGATGGAGGTTCGGGAGCCTACAGCACATTCATGGGCAGTGACCAGCGTGTGACCCATGTGAGCACATCAGTAGGAAACGGAAGGAAGGTCCTGATCATCAAAGACAGTTTTGGCAACGCCATCCCAGGCTATCTGTTCTACTCCTTCGACGACATCTTTGTCATCGACAACCGTTATTTCCACCTCAACCTGAAAAAATACATCGAGCAGCAAGGCATTACCGACCTGCTCTTTGCCTGCAGTATCTTCAATGCCTATGGTAGTGCATTCAGCAAGAACTGCCTGGACATTCTCTACCAGACCGATGGCAAGAGCATCGTGAAATAAGAGGCGACGTGAAGAACATTGCCACTTACCTTATAACGATTTTATAAGTGGAGCCATCGGCTCGCCTGATAATATTGATTCCCTTTCGTGGAGCATTGACACGTTGACCGTCGATGGTGTAGACTTGAGGCGGCAAAGAGGAGTGCCCCTCTTCTACATTGGTGATCTGAGGCATGCCGAGTTGCTCATCATACCAGTGCTGGTCGATGAAAGCCACCCGATTATGTATCCAATCCTTAAGGTAATTGATTTCCTCGTCGTAAGTCTTCCCCACAAAATAATTGGGCCACACAGTCTTGCCAATAATCTTCCATGCCTGCTGGTTGCGGTCGACAGCTCCCTCACAGGTAAGTTTTGTTACCAAAGAGTCGATGACATATTCAATGTTCTCGTCTGAATAATCCTCCTGCCGATACTGTGTCCACCGCATTTTCAACTTTCTCACATACTCAGGGTCGCTCATCAGCCGCTGCCACCAGAATGGCACCAAACGGTAGTCATCATAGGCGTGCCTATCGTTGAACTCATACTGCCAGTAATCTGTGCGGTAACCCTCGTAATAGTTGGCATTGCCAAATGCAATGTTCATGTCCCACAACGACATCTTCCAACGATGATCGAGTCCCTCATTCTCAGCATGCGTCTTGCTCAGTTTGTAGATATTGGTACTCAACCGGTAGCCATCGATATTGAAAGCGAACTCGGTAGAGAGCTGGTAGTCGATGAATGAGGTGACATCGATGTATTGGGCATAACCCTCCTCGGGATCGGTATAATTATCGGCTGCCAATGCATTCTCCATCTTGTCGAGCTCACCGATCATGGCCAGGCGGGTACCAGCTGGGAGATTGGTAAAGTCCTCATATTCAGGCGATTTATACTGAAAGCAGATGGAACGCGAAGAGATTCGGGAGCCGTTTTTGAAAACGGGTCGCTGCTTGGAATAATAGACATGAGGCTCATCGTTTCGGTCGATTTCGAAATGGTAGTCGCCAGTGAGGTCTCCATCGTCCTCGCCAGGGTCGTTCAGGGGAAGCCTGTGTTTGCCTTTCCGCACCCGCTCAGCGAGTATGTATACACCATAATATGTGCCATCGAGGAAGAGTTCACAGAAACGTGAATGGGGTACGAAATCGAAATAACGGCTGGCCAAGGTGAAAGAGAGCACATCGCGTATCATGCTTTTGTCGGAATAAGGTGCCAGAAGCACCCAGTCGTTGTCCTTGCCCATCCCCAGGAGTTTGGCCTTGAGTTTCTCTCCTCCCTCCTCGAGCGGTTTGTCGATAAGTTTGATGGAATACGGTTTTTTGTTCGAAGAGCTGAAAGAAGTGTTTCCCCTATACTTGATGGCGGCATATCCATCGTAATCGACATGCTGGTCAGGGTGCCCCACCGTATCGGCATAATTGAGTTCACCCTCGCCATTATCGATAATCTTCATTCTGGCAGTGATGCGCTCCTCACGTTCGATCATCGTTGTGTTGACGTTGATGAAGACGATAGGAAGGTTGGTCTTCGTGAGTTGCACTTTCTTGTTGGAAGGAGGATAGTTGTCCCACCGCTGTGCATGTGCTCCAAGCGAGACGCACACCAATGAAAAGAACAGGAAGAAGAGCCTGATAGCCCATCTATAGGATAACGATATAGGGTAATGGAAACCACTCATACTACACAAAACAATCAATTTTTTGCAAAATTACCATTTTTTGCCCTTATGGGAAAGAGGATGGGTAGTTTTTTTACACTTTTACGCTACAACATTAATTAATAAGCGAACAAAGGCAAGGGCAAGCCGGAAGCGGCTTGCCCTTGAACTATATAAGAGAAAAAGGATGTCACTAATTAGTCCTCAACAACCACTGGCTTGTATTTGGGCACAAGTGTCTTCATTACGATCCAGCCGATGAGATAGGCCACAGCGCAGAAGCAGAATACAATCATATAAGCAGCGGGCTTGCCCTCGTAGCCAAGGAATGTGAATGCGGAGCCCTGTCCCTCGGCGTAAGTGAAGAGGTTACCCGAAATCTTGTTGATCAGCATCGAGCCCAGACCACCTGCCATGGCACCAATACCGGTGATGGTGGCAATAGTGGACTTGGGGAACATGTCGCCCACGGTAGAGAAGATATTGGCCGACCAGGCCTGGTGTCCGGCACCAGCCAAACCGATGATGATTGCAGGCCACCAAGCGGGATCGATAGGACTATTCTGCCACATGGCCAGAGGCTGTGCAAAGAGTGCGAACAGTGGGAAGAAAGCGAAGATAAGCATGGCCAGCATACGACCGGCATAAGGATTCATGCCTCGTTTTTCCACAAACAGTTTTGGCAGATAACCACCGAAGATGGAGAGTACGGTCACGATGAAATAGAGCGTGAAGATAAGCAACTGTCCCATGCCCGAACTCGACTTGTAATTAAACTGATCGGAGAAGTAGGCTGGTGCCCAGAAGAGGTAGAACCACCATACACCATCGGTCATGAACTTACCCACGATGAACGACCATGTCTGCTTGAAGGTGAAACACTTGGCGAAACCGATAGCAGGTCCTTCGTCGTTGGCCTCCTTGGGATCCTCGCCATCTTCGGTATCCTGATTGATATATGTAAGCTCGGCAGCATTCACATGCTTGCTCTTATTGGGCTTGTCGTAGACAAACACCCACAATGCCATCCAAACGAATCCGAGTCCACCAATGATGATGAAAGCCATCTCCCATCCAAAAGCCTCAGCCAATGGCGGGATGCTGATAGGAGCGGCAAGGGCACCTACCGATGCGCCAGCATTGAAAATGGAAGTGGCGAAGGCACGGTCTTTCTTTGGGAAATACTCTGCCGTCACCTTGATGGCAGCAGGGAAGTTCCCACTCTCACCCAACGCCAGGACGGCGCGGCAGAAGAGGAAGAGGTATACACTGATGGTAGCGATGCTCAACGCGGTGGCGGAGCCAGCCTCCACGGCCCTGAGGGCATCGATACTTGCTATTCCCTCATATTTCATTGTCACCCATCCGCAGGCAGCATGGAGACAGGCGCCCAACGACCATACGAAGATGGCCCAGAGATAACCTTTCTTCGTGCCCATCCAGTCGATGAACTTACCGGCGAAGAGGCAGAACACAGCGTAGAGAATAGAGAAGACCGATGTAATGGTGCCATAGTCGGCATCGGTCCAGTGGAACTCTGGTGCGATGAAGTCCTTCCATGTGAGCGACAGCACCTGGCGGTCCATATAGTTGACCGTAGTCGCAAAGAACAACATCGAGCAAATAATCCAACGATAGTTGGTCATTTTAGTAGTTTGAATTGGACTCATTTTTTTGATATGATTAGTTTGATTTTCCAAATTTGTGCAAACTTACATAAAAAAAACGAAATACTCGCCTGTTGGCGTGAAAAATATGTGTTTAAAGATGCAGAAAGCCTGCAAGGAAGGCCAAAAATCAGATGATAATGCGAGTTTTGTGGTAATTCTCGCGAAATTCCGTCGGACTACATCCCTTCTTTTTCTTGAATATACGGTTGAAGTTGCTGAGGTTGTTGAACCCACACTTGAAACTTATTTCAGATACGCTCTGGGCGGTATCAACAAGCATCCGCGAGGCAGCCCCCAGACGGATATCGATGATATATTCAGTGAGATTACGGCCTGTGTGGAGTTTGAAGAACCGGCTGAAGGCGCTCGGACTCATCCCGGCAAGATCGGACAGCTGTGGCAGACGTATCTCGTCCTGGTAGTTCTTATTGATGAAATTCTTCACCTTGAGTATCCTGCGGCTGTCGTCCTCAACAGCTATTTTGGCAAAACTGGAGGATGCCAAGGGTTTGGCTCCTGGGCATTTTGAAAGTTCATAGAGGATGGTGATGAACTGTGTGACCGCATAGAAGCCCTCCTTGATGCTACTCAGCGTATCGAGCATGCCATAGACCTTCATGATGGCATTGAGCGGGAAGCTGAGTCCCTTTTGTGCCTCGTTCATCATTTTCCTCATGGAGAGGAAAGGCGTGCGGGCGAAAAGCGACTCCTCGGTCATACGGAAATCGAACTGAACGGTAATTTCACGGATTTCCTCGCTTGTGCATGTGTTTTGCTCCCACACATGTTCCAAGTCGGGACTGGTGATGAGCACCAAGTCGTACTCACCTATCACTTCGCTGCTGTCGCCCACAATGCGCCTCACTCCAGGAGCATGCTCCACGAAATTGAGTTCAAAAACCTCATGATTATGAATGGGATAGGTGAACTCCTTCTTCCTACGGTCGGCAATGTAGAGCACATCCTTTCCCATCAAAGGGGTAATCTCATGAATAATTTTCCTCTCTTCCATGGTAGAGTGTGTAAAAAACTGAAAGGATTGAACCCTGATTCCCTAAAGTAGAGGGGAACGGGAATCAGAGTTTCAAACTTTTGAGAATCTCGCTCATTTTCTGCAGTGTGGCCACCCTGGTAGGAACGAGTGGCAGGCGCAGCACGTTTTCGATGAATCCCATCTCGTGCAGCAAGGCCTTGACGCCAGCCGGGTTGCCATCGACGAACAGCAGACTGTAGAGGTCGGTGAATTTGTGGTGTATCTTCCTTGCAGCGGCATATTCGTTGTTGAACTCCAGGCGTATCATACGCGAGAACTCCTTGGGCAGCGCGTTGCCTATAACCGAGATGACGCCAACGGCACCACAAGCCACCATAGGATAAGTGAGCGAGTCGTCGCCACTGAGAATATCGAAATCATCGGGTTTGTTCTTGATGATCTCATCTACGAGTTCCAGACTGCCACTGGCCTCCTTGATGGCTACGATGTTGTCGCAGTCGCGGGCAAGCCTACAAGTGGTCTCAGCCCTCATCAGGATACCGGTCCGTCCAGGTACGTTGTAGAGCACCACGGGCAATGATGTGGCGGCGGCTATGGCCTTGAAGTGCTGGTAGAGGCCCTCCTGGGAGGGTTTGTTGTAATAAGGACAGACGCTGAGAATACCATCTACTCCCTTGAAGTCACCGTTGCGCAACTCCTCCACCACAGCGGCGGTGTTGTTTCCGCCACATCCCATAAGGATG
>ONSV01000111.1 GCA_900320585.1 uncultured Prevotellaceae bacterium
ATCGCATTCGCCTTCTATATGCCGCTTGATAATGGCAAAGAAGTCTTCACTGGGTTTGAGATTGACAACCGATTGGATTCCAAATGTGGTAAGCCAGAGAAGGGCTCGCTTTTTTTCTTCTTTATTGCGACTATTGGCGTATTTTTCAATTTGTGTCATAATGCACAGGTCTTCAGTTAGGGTATCTTGAGTATATATAATGGGGGTAATGCTGATTGGATGCAAAATTATGAAAAAAAACATTTTGCTACAAATTTAATCGGAAAAAATCGATACCTTTGCAAAAAATAGCAACGAATATGAACGATAAATACGATCATACACAAGACGACATGGTGAAAGACCTCAATCTTGAGGCCAAAATCGACAAGGAACTCTTTCTGCATGGATTCCTTAGAAGCGATTTCACCAGTGATGAGCTGAAAACCCTCCGTGATGAGATCAGCATGCTCCAGGAGGGAAACTGCTCCGTGCTCAATGGCTTCTGGAGTTCGAGAAAGGGACGCAAGGAAAAAAACGATAGCGAGGATGTGGAACCAGTTCCCAAATTCGCTGTCGGCGACAGGGTATGGGTCACCGAGCACCTGAATGTGGAAGGCATACCCGGTGTGGGCGAGGTGAGGAAAGTCATTACCGAATGGACTGACCTCGGCGAGGAACTGAATGGGTATTGGGAAGTGTCATACCTTCTCAAGAATACGCGCATGTCGTATTCGGAGGATTGCGTCTTCGCTACCGAACTGGAGGCTCTTACCGCTCTTGCCGCCGATTTCCGGCGCAAGGCTATCGCTCAGGCCAGCGTGCTGTGCCGGAGAATGAGGGCCTTGGGTATGGATATCTCTACCAAGGAGCTGATAGAGAACCTGGCGGAGTTTATTTAGCTTGCTGGCCCGAATGGTTGTTGGCATCCTCCCTGCGGTACTGAAGAGGCGAACGGCCATTCTGACGCTTGAAAAATTTCGAGAACGAGGCTTGGTCGGCAAAATGTAAGCGCTCGCTGATTTCCTGAATGCTATAGTCGCTGGTCTTCAACAGCCAACAGGCCTCGAGCATGAGGTGCTGGTTGATGTAGGTCGCCACCGTAGTGTGCGACACTTGCTTCACAACCATCGACAAATATCGAGTCGAGATGCCCATCTTCTTCGCATAGAACGAAACCTCGTGATGCTCGCAGAAGTCGGAAAGCAAGAGCTTGTTGAATTCCACAAACAGTTTGAAATTGCTTTGATTCTCACTGAGGTCAATCGATGTGGTTTCCAGAATTGACATCAGTTCCGACAACAACAGGCCAAACAGCGAGGTCAGGGCATCGGCCGTATAGTTGTTGGGCGATGAGACGCGCGCAAGAATCATCTTCAATATCAATTGAATGCTGGAAAACTCGGAAGGGGTCAGTTGCATGCATGGCGAACTCTCATGAAGCAGGGAGTAGGTGGTGGTGTGCGACACATAACGGGCCGAAGGACAGTCGAGAATGAAATCCGAACTCACAACGAGGCAAATGGCTTTGTAGTCCTCGCTGGTCGACAGTACCATTGGCGGGATGTGTGGCGGAAAGATGATAAATTCCGAGGCGGTGATTTTCACTTCGTTCTTGCCAAATTGTACAACAGCCCAACCCTGCTCTACAAGACAGTAGACATGGCTGTTTACAGAAGTTTTCATTTGCGCGGTATCATGTCTCAAAGTATGGTCTACATATTGACATGCAATGCGACCTTGCCATGTGTTATTCACAGGCAAATCATGTTTTGTGTTGGTCATGATGTTTTTCAATTCTACTACAAAATTACGCCTTTTATGTAGAAAAGCAAATCTTTTTGGCATATTTTTGCCAATTAATTCACAATTTATTTTCATTTTTTCGTAAAAAAACACAACTTTTTCGGTATGAAACATATAGGAAAAACAAAATTGCTTTTTGTGTGTCTCGGTAATATCTGCAGGTCACCGGCAGCCGAGGGCATATTCAATCATCTCGTTCGTGAAAATCAGTTGCAAGAGCAATTCGGGGCTGAGTCGGCTGGGATTGGACACTGGCACGTGGGCGATCTGCCCGATAGAAGGATGAGGGCGCATGGAGCCCAGCATGGTTATCTGTTCGACAGCAGGGCAAGGCAGTTCTCGCCCGATGATTTCAACCACTACGACCTCATCATCGCCATGGACCAGCAGAATGCCAGCGACATTAGGTCGATGGCCACATCTCCACACGACTTGAGAAAGGTGCGACTCATGGCCGAATACCTCAGGCACCATCCTATGCACAGGCATATTCCCGACCCATATTATGGTTCCGACCAACAGTTCGAGCTGGTGATAGAACTGCTCGAGGATGCATGCCAAGGATTGCTCGAGAGTCTCACCACATAACGTTAAATATTAATAATAACTCGGCTCCGTCGTTTTTTTTTCATATCTTTGCACAACATTTTCCAAACAGTTAAACTAATTATTATGAAACCAACATTGCTATTGCTTGCCGCTGGCATGGGAAGCCGGTATGGCGGACTGAAACAACTCGACGGACTTGGACCTAATGGCGAAACCATTATGGATTATTCTATCTATGATGCTATCAAGGCTGGGTTCGGCAAGATTGTCTTCGTCATCAGAAAAGATTTTGAACAAGATTTCAAGGAGAAGATTCTCAGCAAATACGAGGGACATATCCCCGCCCAGCTTGTGTTCCAGGCTCTCGACTGCCTGCCTGAGGGATTCAGTGTACCCGAGGGAAGAGTGAAGCCATGGGGAACAAACCATGCCGTCATGATGGCTGCCAATGCCATCAATGAGCCTTTCTGCGTCATCAACTGCGACGACTTCTATAACCGCGACGCCTTCATGGTCATTGGCAAGTTCCTCGCCGAACTTCCCGAAGGCAGTACCAACAAGTATGCCATGGTCGGATTCAGGGTGGGCAACACTATTTCGGATAATGGCACGGTGGCAAGAGGCATCTGCTCGAAAGACGAGAACGAGAACCTCACCACAGTGGTCGAGCGCACTGAAATCGTGAGGTGCGACGAGTGTGGCGAGCACATGGGCGATGCACAGCAGCCCATCCGCTTCAAGGACGAGGAAGGAAAATGGGTGGTGGTCGACGACAACACACCCGTGAGCATGAACATGTGGGGATTCACCCCCGACTATTTCAAGCACAGTGAGGCCTATTTCAAGGAGTTCCTCAGCGACCCGAAGAACATGCAAAATCTCAAGGCCGAGTTCTTCATCCCGCTGATGGTGAACAAACTCATCAACGAGAAGACTTCCACGGTGAAGGTGCTTGACACCACCAGCAAGTGGTTTGGCGTCACCTATTCTGCCGACAGACAAAGCGTGGTCGACAAAATCCAGTCGCTCGTCAACGAGGGCGTATATCCCGAGAAACTCTTCTAAAGAGATCTTGTCTGGGGATAACCACCTTATATTAAATAACCATAGTCTTGATTGCCAACTGTCTTGAAGGCAGTTGGCAATTGCGAATTTTTAAAGGCGCATGCCGCGCATGAGTAATCGTTATTATGAATATCAACCTGCTTAACGAAACCCAAGTAAGACAACTCAACCAGCTCATAGAGCAGTCAGAGCGCATCGTGCTTTGTTGCCATAAGAGTCCGGATGGCGATGCCCTGGGGTCTATGCTCGGATGGGCGGAGTATCTCCGACAGAGGGGAAAGAATCCGATGGTCACCGTACCCGACGCGTTCCCCGACTTTCTCAGATGGCTGCCCGGGATAGAGAAGGTGGTGAGATACGACAAGCATAAGGATGTCGTCGACGAGGCGATGAAGAATGCGGAGGTCGTATTCTGTCTCGACTTCAATACCACCTCGAGGCTGATGGATATGAAAGAGGCAATTGACCTCTCGTCGGCTCCTAAGGTTCTCATCGACCATCATCTGTCGCCCGATGTCGATGCCGTGATCATGGTCTCACATCCCGAGATGAGCAGCACCAGCGAGATCGTGTTCCGCATCATATGCCAGTTGGGTGGTTTCGAGGGGATGACACGCCTGGGAGCGGCTCCCATCTATTGCGGAATGATGACCGACACCGGCGGGTTCACATACAACTCCTCAAGGCCCGAAATCTATTTCATCATCGGACAACTGCTCACAAAGGGCATCGACAAAGACAAAATCTATCGCAATGTATACAACCACTATAGTGAGTGGTGCATCAGGATGAGGGGATTCGTCATGTGCCAGAAACTCAACGTCATTCCAGAGGCCCATGCATCATTCTTCGCGCTTACCCGGCAGGAGATGCGGCGTTTCCATTTCATCAAGGGCGACGCCGAGGGATTGGTCAACGAACCGTTGAGAATCAAGGGCATGAGGCTCTCTATCTCACTCCGCGAGGATACCGAGCGCGACAACCTCATCTGGGTGAGCCTCAGGTCGGTCGACCATTACTATTGCAATGTCCTGGCAGAGATGTTTTTCAATGGGGGAGGGCATGCCAACGCAGCAGGAGGCAAACTGCTCTGCTCCATGGCCGAGGCCGAGAAGGTTGCGCTCGAGGCCATACGCTATTTCGGCGATCATAATGGCATAGTGCAAAATAAGTAACCAATAATTTCATTTTGACAACGATTTGTATTAACTTTGCACCGCTAACATCTTGCCGCCTGTCATCCATCGGCTTGATTCATTTTGAGGGCAGGGCACGATGGTGATAAATGTATATTTACTAATTTTCAGAATATGAGAAATTTCTTAGGTTGCCTGTTGGCAATGTGCGCCATCTTCTTGATGAGTGCATGCCACGATACCGAAACCTATGCCGACCAGAAAGACCGCGAGAGGGCGGCCATCAACAAGTTTATTACCGACCAGGGCATCAAGGTTATCTCGGAGAGTGACTTCAAAATCGATACCATCACCGATGTGAGCAAAAAAGAGTTCGTGCTCTTCTCCAACACAGGTGTATATATGCAAATCGTAAGACGAGGATGTGGGGAGAAAGTGAAAGCCGGTGAGACGGTGAATGTGCTTTGCCGGTTCAATGAGTACAACTTGCTCGCCGACTCCCTTCGTCTCACCAACAACAACATCTCTTATTCTTCACTGCCCGACAAGTTTGCGGTCACCAATACCCTGGGCACTTTCACGGCTTCGTTCATCAGCGGTGCCATCATGTCTGCTTATTCCACCACTTCCGTTCCCGCAGGATGGCTCATCCCATTGTCGTATATTAATGTGGGAAGGGTGACCAAGGAGGGTGAGGAGATAGCCAAAGTCAACCTTATCGTGCCACATAGCCAGGGCACCAGTTATGCGTTGTCGAATGTCTATCCTTGTTACTACGAAATCACATACGAAAGAGGCATATAAACAATGACACTTATCAAATCTATTTCAGGCATCCGTGGTACCATCGGAGGCCCTACGGGCGATACGCTCAACCCCTTGGATATCGTTAAATTCACGTCTGCATACGCCACCTTCATCCAGCAACAGGCCAAAGACAACCTGCGCCGGCGCATCGTCGTGGGCAGGGATGCCCGCATGTCGGGCGAGATGGTGAGAAGCGTGGTGTGTGGCACCCTTATCGGAATGGGCTTCGATGTCATCGATATCGGCCTGGCCACCACCCCCACCACCGAACTGGCTGTCACTATGGCCGATGCCGACGGGGGCATCATCATCACCGCCAGCCATAACCCAAGGCAATGGAATGCGCTAAAACTGCTCAACGACAAGGGTGAGTTCCTCACCAAGGACGATGGCAACGAGGTGCTGAGAATTGCTGAAGAGGAGAATTTCACTTATGCCGAGGTCGACCAATTAGGTGCCTATACCCGCGACGACTCCTTCGACCAGAAGCATATCGACGCTGTGCTTCAGCTCAAACTGGTCGATGCAGAGGCAGTAAGGAAGGCGCAGTTCAATGTGTGTGTCGACGCCATCAACAGTGTGGGGGCGGTTATCCTGCCCAAGCTCCTCGAACAACTGGGCGTGAGATACACCTTCCTCAATGCTGAGCCTAATGGCAACTTCGCACATAATCCCGAACCTCTTGAGAAGAACCTCACCGGTATCATGCAGGAGATGGCAAGCGGGAAATACGACCTTGGCATTGTCGTCGATCCCGATGTCGACCGCTTGGCCTTTATCTGCGAGGACGGCAAGATGTTTGGCGAGGAATACACCCTCGTCTCCGTTGCCGACTACGTGCTTGCCCATACACCTGGCAACACCGTGTCGAACCTGTCGTCTACCAGGGCGCTCCGTGATGTCACCGAGAAACATGGCGGTAACTACACCGCTGCCGCTGTGGGCGAAGTGAATGTCACCACCATGATGAAACAGGTGGGAGCTGTGATCGGTGGCGAGGGCAATGGTGGAGTCATCTACCCCGAATGCCACTATGGCCGCGACGCGCTCGTGGGCATCGCACTCTTCCTTTCCTCACTGGCTCACAAGAAGTGCAGCGCAAGCACACTCAGGGCACAGATGCCCGAATACAGCATTGCCAAGAACCGTATCGACCTCACTCCTTCGACTGATGTCGATGCCATCCTCGAGAAGGTGAAACTGCTGTATAAAGACCAACAGGTGAACGATATCGATGGCGTGAAAATCGATTTCCCCGACAAGTGGGTGCACCTGAGAAAGTCGAATACCGAACCCATCATCAGGGTATACAGCGAGGCGGCCACCATGCAAGAGGCCGAACAACTCGGAAAGGATATCATGAAGGTGGTCTACGATATGCAATAAAAGCCAGTGGCAATGGGAAAAGTTGAGATAAGGAAAGTCGAGACGGTACGCCAGTTGAGAGATTTCGTTCAGTTCTACTACGACCTGTATAGAGATTGCCCTTATGCTGTGCCTTTCCTCTATTCCGACGAGTTCTCTACACTTAGGAAAGACAAGAATCCAGCATTCGAGTTCTGCGAGGCCGATTACTTCATCGCTTACAGAGACGGGAAAATGGTGGGGAGAGTGGCTGCCATCCTCAACAAACATGCCAATCAGCACTGGAATGTGAAACAGGTGAGGTTTGGCTATCTCGATTTTATCGACGACTTCGAGGTTTCCTCGGCCTTGATGGATACCGTGGAGAAATGGGGCAAGTCACGGGGCATGAGCCAGATAGCGGGTCCGCTGGGATTTACCGATATGGACCGTGAGGGCATGCTCATCGAAGGCTTCGACCGGCTCTCCACCATGTATATCAACTACAACTACTCCTATTATCCCAAGCACATCGAGCGCATGGGGCGGTTCGTCAAAGATAACGATTATGTGGAACTCTTGGTGAAACGTCCCGACCAGGTGCCCGAGAAAATCATGAGGGTGTCGCAGGTGGTGCAACAGCGCTACAACCTTAAGGTGAGGAAGTTCACACGCCGCGAACTGGTTTCGGGCGGAATGGGGCGCGAGATTTTCAATATCCTCAACAAGACCTACGACGGACTTTATGGCTTCTCACAACTCTCCGAAGGGCAGATTGACAAGCTCGTGAGCGACTACATCAAGATTGCCGACACTAATCTTGTTACGGGTGTGATCGATGCCAGTGACAACGATCGTCTGGTGGGTTTCGGAATCTGCTTCCCCTCTTTCTCCAAGGCATTGCAGAAAACCCACAATGGGCACCTGCTCCCATGGGGATGGTGGCACCTGCTCAAAATCCTCAAATACCATAAGACCAATGTGCTCGACATGCTGCTCATCGGCGTGCTGCCCGAATACCGCACGAAAGGGGCCAACTCGCTCATCGTGAGAGACATTGTAGAGCAAATGCTGCGCGATGGCTACACCTATGCCGAGGCTATGCCGCAGATGGAGACCAATACGCGCATCCTTAGCCTATGGCAATATTTCGAGCATGAGCAGCATCGACGCCATAGGTGCTTCAAGCGCGAACTTCAATAACCATACCGCTCATATACACCAAGGGCACGGCCAGATCGCCGTGCCCTTGGTGTATCGGATATCGTAGTCCTTTCCGAAATGTTGTAGTTGTAGGGATTCTATGCCCAGACCGACAGGTCTTTCTCGGCAATGAACTTCATCTGGTTGAGAATGATTGTCTCCTTGGCCTTCTCGGGCGAGTCGGTGCGGAAAACCAATATGCCTTTTCCTCTCAGGAGGAAAGTGTACATATACGATATGCTGATGCCGGCATCGCTCAGTATCTCTATGGCATCGGCGGCACGGCCAGGCTGGTCGTCCAGCTCCAGGGCGAAAACATCCGAGAGGGCCACGGCTATTCCTGCCTTGCGGAGTCCCTCGTATGCACGGAGAGGCTCGCTGCAAATCACACGGTAGATGCCGTTCTCGGCGGTGTCGGCAATGGTCGAGGCGATAATCTGAATGCCAAAGCGGCGAAGCAAACCGAGCACTTTGATGAGCGAGCCCGACTTGTTCTCCATGAAAATTGATAATTGGTGTATGGTCATGATATATAGGATTGAGGTTAGAAAAGCTTACGGAAATCTTGCACCCTCACGGCTTTCTTCTCGTCAGAGGTCTTGATGCTGCCCTTCGACAACAGTCTCACCTTGGGGGTGATGAGTATCTCGTCCTTCAACTGGCGGGTAATCTCTTTGGTGAGCGACTGCAGACGCTGGTAGTCGTCGGTGAACAGCTCACGCAACTCCACATCCACCGTCATCGTGTCGTTGCCATTCTCGGTCTTCAAGGTGATGAGGTAGTCGGTGCTCAACTCCTTGAACTTCAGCAGAATCTTCTCTATCTGGATGGGGAAGATGTTCACACCCTTCAGGATAATCATATCGTCGCTGCGACCTTGCAGGCGCGAGATGCGGCG
>ONSV01000114.1 GCA_900320585.1 uncultured Prevotellaceae bacterium
AAAAGATTTGAAAAAAACCATTCAGTGATTGTCGACAGACCATGCCATGGAGACCTTCTCGTGTTGGGTGCACAGTTTTCCTATGCCTTGTTTCTCTCCCTCTTCAATAAGTTCATCAAGAAATATTCCATCTTCACCGTAAACAAATGGATGTTTCTGTGGGCCACTATTATCGTGTGGCCGTTTACGGGATATCATGTGGTACAGACCGACTGGAATGCAGTGAACACCACCACATGGATGGAAACAGCGTATGTGGTGGTGTTCGGCACTTTTGTAGGGTATATCCTCATCGTCAACGCGCAGAAGGTGCTGCGCCCAACGGTCGTGGCCATCTACAACTATGTGCAGCCGTTGGTGGCTGTCATCGTCAGCCTTGCCATGGGCATCGGTGCCGTGAAATGGAGCCAGGGCCTGGCGGTGCTCCTCGTCTTTGCCGGCGTGTGGATGGTGACGAAGTCGAAGTCAAGACGGGATATGCTGGAGGCTAAAAAATAAAGGTGCGGATGAGCCAGTAGGAGAACATGCCGGCCAGATAGCCTACAAATACTATCCAGGTGATGCGCTTCATGTACCAACCGAAGGTAATCTTCTCCAGACCCATCACCACCACGCCGGCGGCACTGCCGATAATCAGCATCGAACCGCCCACACCGGCACAGTAGGCAAGCAACTGCCAGAAGATGCCGTCGACGGCCATGTCGCCTACCTCGGCAACAGGATACATACCCATACATCCGGCTACCAATGGCACGTTGTCGACAATCGACGAGAGCACGCCGATGACGCCCGTCACAAGGTAGTGGTTGCCTCCCGACATCTCGTCGAGCGACTTGCCGAGGGCTGTCAGCACACCCACTTCCTGCAGCACGGCAACAGCCATCAGAATGCCCAGGAAGAACATGATGGTGGCCAGGTCGATGCGCGAGAGCAGGTCGCTCACACGCTTCGCCATCGTGTCGTCCTCATCGGTGTTGTGGTGGAAAATCTCCGTGGTGGTCCATAGCAGGCCAAGCACCAGCAGGATACCCATGAACGGGGGCAGGTGGGTGAGCGTCTTGAAGATGGGCACGAAAATCAGACCGCCAACACCCAGCCAGAAGATGATGTTGCGCTGTTTCTGGGTAAACTGGCTCACCTCGGCAGGAGGCAGGTTCTGCGATTTGTCGAACTTGCCCTTCAGTGAGTATTGCAGGATGAAGGCGGGCACCAACATCGACACCAGCGATGGGATGAAAATCTCGGATATCACTCCCTGGGTGGTAATCACACCCTTGATCCAGAGCATGATGGTTGTCACGTCGCCAATGGGCGAGAAGGCTCCTCCCGAGTTGGCGGCTATCACCACCATGGCGGCATAGATAAGGCGGTCGTTGCGGTCCTGCACCAGCTTGCGCAGCACCATGATCATCACAATCGAGGTGGTCAGGTTGTCGAGAATGGCAGAGAGGAAGAAGGTCATGAATGCCATGCGCCACATCAGCTTGCGCTTCGAGCGGGTCTTGATGGCATCGCGCACGAAGTTGAATCCTCCGTTCGAGTCTACAATCTCCACAATGGTCATCGCACCCATGAGGAAGAACAGGGTGCCGGCGGCATCGCCAAGATGGTGCTCTATCACTTCTGCCACCTTGTGCACCACCTCCGAGGAGGCTATGTCGGGATAGTAGCTGCCGGGTGCCAGCATCAGGAGGGTCCAGCAGAACACACACATCAGCAGGGCGATGGCTGCCTTGTTGATTTTCGTTATACTCTCCAAGGCTATGCATAAATAGCCTATCACAAATACGATTACAATCGCTGTTGTCAAGGATGTCATGTAGATTGGTTTTTGTTGTTTTTATGTCTTTCAATTGCAAAGATAGTGCAAACCGAATGGAAAGCAAAATAAATCGTTAGATTTATTTTCTTTCCTGAGGTGCAGCCTATCTTCGCCGCGTAGCGGCAAAGGTAGTGCAAGGTGAGCGAAAAGCAAAGCAAAATACGAAGTTTTTTGCTTTCTTTTCCGCAGCCTACCTTCATAAAATCTCTGTGCAACATTCCCGTTCGAAAAACATCAAATAAAATTTGTGTTTTTGCTCACTTAATCGTATCTTTGTCGCTATGAACGATATCAATGCAATCAACGCACTGCCCACCGTGGAATGCGACAACGTCATTATCATCGATGCCGACTTCGCCGACCGCGTGGCTTTCGACCTGATTGTCAACTTCGAACGTATGATAGGTCGGCAGATACCCAATGCCGACATGGCCTTGTGGCTCGAATGCCTGGCTCTCGACGGGGGCGTGCGTGAGGGCGAACAACAGACCCAGGTGGTCTTTGTGCATAGCCAGGAAAAGAAAAAGATGGACTATTTCAATCCCGGAGGACTGGAGGAGGATCTCAATGGAAAGGCGTTCTCCGGCAAATTTGGCGAGTTTGTCCTCAATGCCTACGCCGAGCAGGATATCGTGGACCGTGGACAGCTGCTCGCCGACATGGTGCGGCTTTGCGCTGCGGCAAAGGAGGTGAAGCGACTTGTCATCGTGCCCAGCGAGGAGCATTATGATGACGTGCGCCATGCCCTCCGACAGGTGGATGCCGAGAAGCATGTCACCCTGCTTGCCATGCAACCCATGCCCGGCGGCAACTTCAGGCAGGAAATCCTCGGCTATTCGCTGATGTGCGCCATGGGTATCCAGGCCAATGAACTCCAGTAGATGACAGTTCTTGAATTTTTACTTGATTGATTACTATAAAAACCATAGCAAATGAGCAAAGTATTGATGATTGGCGCCGGTGGCGTCGCTACCGTAGCGGCATTCAAAATCGCACAGAATGCCGACGTGTTTACAGATTTCATGATTGCCAGCCGCACCAAGTCGAAATGCGATAAGATCGTGGCCGACATCCATAAGGCTGGATACACACTCGATATCAAGACAGCAAAGGTGGATGCCGACGATGTGGAGCAACTCAAACAACTCCTGAACGATTATCAGCCCGAGTTGGTCATCAACCTGGCATTGCCCTACCAGGACCTCACCATCATGGAGGCTTGTCTGGCCTGCGGATGCCACTACCTCGACACCGCCAACTATGAGCCACGCGACGAGGCCCACTTCGAGTATTCTTGGCAATGGGCCTACAGGGAGCGGTTCGAACAGGCCGGTCTCTGCGCCATCCTGGGATGCGGGTTCGACCCGGGCGTGAGCGGCATCTATACCGCCTATGCTGCCAAGCACCATTTCGATGAGATTCACACGCTCGACATCGTCGACTGCAATGCCGGCGACCACCATAAGGCTTTCGCCACCAACTTCAACCCCGAGATCAATATCCGCGAGATTACACAGAAAGGACTCTACTACAAGGATGGCGAGTGGATAGAGACCGACCCGCTGAGCGTGCACCTGCCGCTCACCTATCCCAATATCGGGCCGCGCGAGAGCTACCTCATGCACCATGAGGAGCTGGAGAGCCTCGTGAAGAACTATCCCACTATCCGCCTGGCACGCTTCTGGATGACATTCGGCGAGCAATACCTCAAGCACCTCGAGGTGATGCAGAATATCGGCATGACCCGTATCGACGAGGTGGAGTATGCCGCACCATTGGCCGACGACCCCACCAAGACGGTGAAGGTGAAGATCGTGCCCCTGCAGTTCCTCAAGGCCGTGCTGCCCAATCCCCAGGACCTGGGCGAGAACTACGAGGGCGAGACGAGCATCGGATGCCGTATCCGTGGCGTGAAAGACGGCAAGGAGCGCACCTACTACGTCTACAACAACTGCTCCCACCAGGCTGCTTTCCAGGAGACGGGCATGCAGGGCGTGAGCTATACCACCGGTGTGCCGGCAATGATTGGTGCCATGCTCCTTCTCAAGGGATTGTGGAGAAAACCGGGTGTGTGGAACGTCGAGGAGTTCGATCCCGACCCATTCATGGCATTGCTCAACGAGAAGGGACTGCCCTGGCACGAGGTGTTTGATGGCGACCTGGAACTCTGACCCTGCTCATAAAAGGATTTCCGCGTAGAACATTATTTACATACAAAACTTACACATTATTATATAAAATGGCAAAGAAAGAGAATGTAGAACAAGACAACACCCAGGAGGGAAAACTGAAAGCCTTGCAGGCTGCCATGGCCAAAATCGAGAAGGATTTCGGCAAAGGCTCCATCATGAAACTGGGTGATGAGAAAATAGAGAATGTAGATGTGATACCAACCGGCAGTATCGGTCTGAATGCTGCCCTTGGAGTGGGCGGTCTGCCCCGTGGCCGTATCATCGAGATTTTCGGTCCGGAGTCCTCCGGAAAGACCACTCTGGCCATCCATGTCATCGCCGAGGCACAGAAGCGTGGCGGCATCGCCGCCTTCATCGATGCCGAGCATGCCTTCGACCGCTTCTATGCCGAGCACCTGGGGGTGGATGTCGACAACCTCTGGATCTCGCAGCCCGACAATGGTGAGCAGGCTCTTGAGATAGCCGACCAGCTCATCCGCTCATCGGCCATCGACGTGCTGGTCATCGACTCCGTGGCAGCTTTGACGCCGAAGTCGGAAATCGACGGCGATATGGGCGACAACAAGGTGGGACTGCAAGCCCGACTGATGAGTCAGGCACTGCGCAAGCTCACTGCCAATATCAGCCGTACCAACACCACCTGCATCTTCATCAACCAGTTGAGGGAGAAGATTGGTGTGATGTTTGGCAACCCCGAGACCACTACAGGTGGAAATGCCCTGAAGTTCTATGCCAGTGTGCGCCTCGACATCCGCCGTGTCACCACCCTGAAGGATGGCGACCAGGCCATCGGAAACCATGTGCGCGTGAAGGTGGTGAAGAACAAGGTGGCTCCTCCATTCCGCAAGGCCGAGTTCGAGATCCTCTTTGGCGAGGGCATCTCGAAATATGGCGAGCTCGTTGACCTCGGCGTGGAGCATGGCATCATCCAGAAGAGTGGGTCGTGGTTCTCCTACGAGGGCACCAAGCTGGCCCAGGGTCGCGATGCCACAAAGGCCATGCTCAAGGACAACCCCGAGCTGTGCGACGAGATTGAAGCCAAGATCATGGAGGCACTTGCACAGGACTAATGTCGTGTGCAGTCAAGATAAAGCATCGTGGCCAGGGATGATTCCTTGGCCACGATGCTTTTTGGTGGCTGGTCATGCGTCTGGCCGGCCTTTTCCTATTCATTGGCATTGCCCACGATGACCACGGCACCGTTCTGGGGTATCGTCACGGCAAAGCCGCCCTTTTTCATTTTGGCTGTTGCCTTGTTGCCGATGAGCTTGGCATCATCGCTGTAAACGGTCAGCAACGACCCCTTGGCCATCATGCCAAGGTCGATCTTCGTCTTCACGGGCTGTTCGTCGGCATTGATGCCTGCCACATACCATTGGTCGCCACAGCGGCGGGCCAGTATCACGTAGCGGCCGGGATAGCCATCGATGAAGCGCACCTCGTCCCATGTCGTGGGAACGGCTTTCATGAAGTCGATGGCCCATGCGGGGGCGTCTTGCAGGTTGTTGGGGGCAAGGGCGAAATGCTGCACGCTGCTCTGGAACAGGATGGCGGTGGCCAGGGCGAACACATCGCTCGTGCGGCGCGTGGTGCCATGCTGGTTGTCGGCGCTATAGCGCTTGTTGAGCGCCGAACCGCCAAAGTCCATCGACCCCACCGTGTTACGGATGAAGGGGTGAGTGCAGGCATTGCGGGCCTCGGCGTCACAGGCTCCCTGGCCGAAATGCAGGTTCTCTGAGGCGAGCACGGCCTCCGAAGCCACATAGTTGGGATACATTCTCTCCCATCCTCGTGGAAGGGTGCAACCGTGGAAAATCACCTGCAGGCCAAATTCGTTGGCGTCGGTAAGGATATCCTCGTAGAGCTGCATTGTGGGTTGCTTGTCGCCTCCGAAGAAGTCGACCTTGATGCCCAGGATGCCATTGTCGTGCATCCATTTCATCTCCTTGCGACGAACCGGCGAGCGGTCCATCTTGTCGCGCGGACTCTGTGGCGCGTCGTTCCAGTGTCCATTCGAGTTGTACCAAAGAAACAGGCCCACGCCACGCTCACGGCCATAGCGGGCCAGCTCCGCCATCTTCTCGTAGCCAATCTGCTTGTCCCAGAGGGCGTCGACCAGCACCGACCGGTAACCCATGGCGGCGGAGAAGTCGATGTAGCGCTTCTGCTCGTCGAAGTTGCAGCTGCCATCCATGCCGATAATCCACGACCAGGAGCCCTTGCCATAGGTGTAGTCGCGGCTGGCCTCATATTTCGGAGCCACCAGGTCGTTGGCCACGGTGGTCTCAACGATGGGTGCCAGCGTCTCGCCAAGGGTGATGGTGCGCCAGGGGGTGGAGTAGGGCAGCGGTATGGCGGGCGATACCGAGCCGGCACCATTCAGTTCACCGGGCTGGGGGAAGCCGATACGGTAGTTGGTGCCACCCTCATTGAGCAGGCGGCAACCTACATAACTGCCGTCGGTGCCCGTTTCCGATATCAGCACCCATCCCGAAGGGGTCTTGAACAGGCAAGGGAAGGTGTAGCCCTCGCCCCAACCGTTCTTGCCGGCAGGCTCATCGAGGGTATAGGAGGTCTCGTAGCTGGGCGAGGTGCGGGCAAAACCGCCCATCGGCTTCGACTGGGGGCAGAGGAAGGTGGTGGTGCCTTCGGGAAGCACGAAACCGCTGGCCTCGCTCTCCACGATGCCTGCCAGCGTCTCCCGCCTGGGATATACCTTATAGCGGAAGGCCACGTCGCGGTTGCTCAGCCTGAACACCACGTCCATTACCTTCCTGCCGCTTTTCTCTATGGCGAGAGTGGCTTCTGTGGCCTCATAGCTCACATGGCTCTGCTTGATGGTCTTCAGGCGGTATTCGTCTCTCACCGTCTTCTCCTCGCATGAGGCCAGGGTGAGCTGCTGGGTCAGGTCATTGAAGTTCAACTTCAGCCCTAATGGAGAGCGCATCATGAATGCCTTGCCGTCATGATGGATGTCATAGGTCAGTTGCCCGTTTTCGTCACTTACCGTTACCAAGGTCTTGCCATCCGGACTGGTAATCGTCTTCTCTGTGGCACTTGCCTGCGAGAAGCAGAGCAATGGCATTGCTGCCAGAATGATTTTGGCTAATACTTTTCCCATTTTCGTATTCATATAGGTTCTGTTCTCAATGTATGACGCTTTAGATGGTGCAAAGATATAATAAATAAGGTGTATTGCCTTTTCTGTGAGTAGCAAAGATTTTGCAAAATGGTATCTTTCCCTTGCAAAAGGCCTGATTCAGCCATCTTTGTATTCGGTTCGATGGATTGATGTAAATAATCTTGATAGTTGGTGGCACAAGGCATTTCGCCCGTTTTTATGTGTCCATTGTAAAGTAAAAAAAGCGATGTTACTTTTCGAAAAATCCATGTTACAATTTGTGATGCTATAATAATTGGAATATACTAATTTTGCAGCGTCGGAGTGTGCCAAGAAAGATGGGCGCCCCCTCAACCTAATGACTAACAACCATTATCAACCATAATCAACCATACACTCTGTGCAATTTTTTTTACCTAACTAATTATATTATGAACCATGTGGAATTTTAAATCACTACAAAAGCCGTTAGTGTTTCTGTTCCTGCTCTGTTTGTTCCCACTGGGAGCACTGGCTCAGAGCACCGTTAAGGGAACGGTAATTGACGAAGCTGGAGAACCTATTATTGGAGCAACCGTGCAAGTGCAGGGAGCCAAGACGGGAGCAATCACCGACTTCGAGGGTAATTTCAGTGTGGAGGCAGCCAGCAATGCCACATTGTTGATCTCTTATGTGGGCTACGTCACTGAGACTGTCAGTGTGCAGGGCCGAAACAACATTCAGGTGACACTGAAGGAAGATGCCACTTCGCTGAACGACGTGGTGGTCATCGGTTACGGTACAATGAAGAAAAAGCTGGTGACCGGTGCTACTGTTCAGGTAAAGGGTGATGACATCGCCAAGCTGAACACCACCAACGCACTCGAGGCTATGCAGTCAAGCACGCCTGGTGTGCAGATTACCCAGAGTTCATCACAGCCTGGTAAGGGCTACAAGGTCTACATCCGTGGTATCGGTACCACAGGTAACTCAGCACCTCTTTACGTCATTGACGGTGTAGCAGGTGGTAGCCTTGACGACATCAACCCTGCTGATATCGAGAGCATCGACATTTTGAAGGATGCTGCTTCGGCTGCCATCTACGGTGCCCGTGCTGCCAACGGTGTGATCCTCGTGACCACCAGACAGGGTAAGGCTGGTAAGATTGAGATCACTTATAATGGTGCTTTCGGTTGGTCTAACGCCTACAAGCGTCCGCAACTTCTCAATGCTCAGCAGTATATGACCATCATTGATGAGTATACCTTCAACACTTCTGGTCAGAAGATGGATTGGGCCGGCTATGTTCCTGCTGACATTCTCGCTAAGGTGAATAGTGGTTGGGAAGGCACTGACTGGTGGAAGGCTTTCGAGAACAAGAACGCTCTCCAGCAGAACCATTCTGTGACCTTGACCGGTGGTAACGACATGTCTAAGTTCGCTATGTCATACACCTATACCGGTAACGAAGGTATCATGGGTGCTGACCAGGCTACTATCAGGATTTTGACGGTACTGTTAAGTATGGTCAGGGCTGGAATTCATCTTTGTTCAGCAATCCGTGGGAGAACCTCGTTCATGGCGGTTTCAACTCTCTGGCTGAGAGCCGCAATATCAACACCAATGCTACTGCTTTCGCCATCATTCAGCCCATCAAGGGTCTGAGACTCCGTTCTCAGTTCAACTATAACTGGGGTTCTGGCGCATATCGTAACTACGGTGAGCCAAAATCTTCTGGTTATGGAAATGCTACATCACCTGTTTATAGTGTTAGCCAGAATGCTTGGTTGAATACCAATTGGTCTGTTGAGAACACCCTTACCTACGATCTTCCTATTCTGAATGGTCACAAGATCACTGCCATGGCAGGTCAGACCTTCCAGAGCACCGCTTGGAGTTATAACATCGGTGGATC
>ONSV01000115.1 GCA_900320585.1 uncultured Prevotellaceae bacterium
AGTGGTAGTACCATCGGGCCGGCTCCACCTTCATGTGCTTCCTGATCATGTTGAATCCCCACTCCTTGGTCTTCTCGATGTCGAAGCGCAGGGCCTCGTCGGTGGGGGCGGTGTAGATGCCGTCGGGCCAGTAGCCTTGGTCGAGGGTGCCCAGCTGGAAGAGCACCTCGTTGTTGAGCAGCAGTCGCCAGTAGCCCTGGCTGTCGCGGTCGTACGAGATCTTGCGCAGTGCGGCATAGCTCTTCACATGGTCCACTTCCTCGCCGTTGCTCAGGTAGCTTACCTCAAGGTTGTAGAGGAAAGGAGAGTAGGGCGACCAGAGATGAGGCGCCCCGACGGCGAGCTGGCAACTGATGTTGCTGGCAGCGGGCAAGGTCTGCTCGGCCACCGCTGTCGTGCCTTCGAGCAAGGTCACCTTCACCATGTCGCCCTCGGCGGGGCGATTCAGGGTGAGGGCCACATTGAAGAGCGAGTTGTCCACGTCGGGAGTCACCTTCAGGTCGTAGACCGACTTGGGGTCGAGGGGCTCGAGCCACACAGTCTGCCAGATGCCCGAGCAGGGGGTATACCAGATGGTGTTGGCGCCATCCCAGTTCATGCGCTGCTTGCCAGTGGCCTGCTTCCACACGTCGGTGGGGTCGGTCACTTGCACCACAAGGGTGTTCTCGCCTGGCTGCAGTCCCGAGGTGATGTCGAACGAGAAGGCGGAGTAGCCTCCTGTGTGGGTGCCCACGCGCTTGCCGTTCAGGAATACCGTGGCATTGTAGTCCACGGCACCGAAGTTCAGGCGTATGGTCTTCTCAGCCCAACTGGTGGGCAGGGTGAAATTCCTTCGGTATACCAGCGTCTCGTCGGCA
Source organism: uncultured Prevotellaceae bacterium (assembly GCA_900320585.1). GTDB lineage: Bacteria > Bacteroidota > Bacteroidia > Bacteroidales > Bacteroidaceae > Prevotella. The sequence continues at coordinate 858 of ONSV01000115.1, forward strand.
TCGAGCTGGCGCTTTACGCCCGACAGGCTCGACTCGATGGGGAAGGGCACGAGAATCTGTCCCTCGTAGTCGATGTCCTGGCCGGGGCTGCCCGTTACCACGGCATAGTCCCAGAGGCCGTTCAGGTTCATCCATTCCGTGCGCTCCATGAGCGGACGCGGATACTCGGGCAGTGGGTTCTGCGGGTCTACGTCGCCCACGAACTTCGACTTCAGGCCGTTGCCCACAGGGCTCCACTCGCCCTGGGCGGGTTTCTCAGGGGCATATTTGTCCATCAGCACCTTCATCCAGTGGCCGCCGATGACCGAGCGTGCGCGGAATCCGCGGGCCGACCCGTTGCCGTTGGTCCAGAACCAGTCGCTCAGGGGCCAGCGTGTCGGCGTCTCGTTGGCGTAGCGCCAGATGCGGTCGCTGAACTTCAGGAATGTCTCGGTGTCGGGAGCCATCGCTGCGGCCCACATCACCCAGTCGGTCTTCGAGTAGGCCTCCCTGTTGTCGAGGGGCAGGCCATAGGTGTTCTGCTTCTTGAGGTAGTATTTGATCTCGCGGCGCGCCACGTCCTCGGAGAAGAGGTTCATGCCCCAGAGCTTGTCCCAGATGAGGTTGTACTTGATGCTCCAGGTGCCGCCACGGTCGAAGGCCAGCTTGAAGTGGTCGCCGTCGCGGGCATCCACCTCCCATATCTGGGCCATCTCGAGGGCCTTGTCGGCGAAGGGCTTCCAGCGGGCCTCGCTCTGGCCCTTCATCTTGGCCAACTGGGCATAGGCGGCCACGCCGAAGATGGCCTTCAGCGACAGGTTGGCGTTGTGGGCCCAATGGCCGGCGAAGTCGTCGGTGCAGAGCTGGTTCTCGGGGTCCTGGCCGTTGTTGCGCAGGTAGATGGCCCACTGCCTGAGCAGGTTGATGTCGCCATTCGAGAGCCAGTCGGCATTGCCGTCGATGCGGCTGATGGCATAGCAGAGGGTAAGGATGTTGCCACTCTCCTCGATGGGCATGTTGCCACCAAATCCGCCACCGCCATCGGGACGGGTTATGGCATACACCTGTCCGTTGGCATGGGGATAGGTGCCCAGGTCGTGGCAGGCGAAGTTCTGGAATCCCCACCGCGTGCTGTTGGAGCAGTAGTCGAGGATGGAGCGTATCATGCCCTTCAACAGGTCGGTGTTGTACAGCAGGAAGAGGGGGGCCGACGGATAGGTCAGGTCCACGGTGTTCACGCAGCCGTTCGAGTTGTTCTCTTTCGAGAAGTAGAGCAGCTTGCCGTCTTTGTCCTCAAACAGCTTGTGGGCGGCCAGCACATGGCGGTAGCTGGCCGAGAGCAGCTCGGCATACTTCTCGTTGCCGGCTTTCAGGCCGTCGTCGTAGATCACCTGGTCTTGCTGCCGGCAGCGCTCCATGATGCTGCCGTAGTTGTCGCGCAGGGTCTCGAAACAGTCGAAGATGGTCTTCCCGTCGCGGGCCCAGTAGCCTTTGTAGTCCTTATACATATAGCGGATGTCGCTCACCTCGTCGTAGCCTATCATCATGTAGCTGCTCCCCTCGGCCACCTGGCCGAAGTCGTTCATGTAGGCCAGCATGGGCATCGATGCGGCATCGAAGCTGGTCTTGGCTCCATCATAGGCCATCAGCTTTCCTGTCTCGCAGAAGTGGTTCTCCATCTCCGAGGCGCTGTTCAGGCTCACCACGCCATTCACTGCGGGCAGGTAGAGGTAGCCCCAGTCGATGGTCACCAGGTCGCCCACGCGCTGGAGCACGGGCTGTGCCACGCTGCCCGCCTTGATGTAGTCCACCCCGTTTTGCGAGATGATCTCAGAGTGGGTGGCCTGTGATGTCTGGTCGACGGTGAGTTGGGGTGAGGTGGCGAAGTAGAACTGCACGTCGTGGGCAGCACCGTCGGTCGACTTCACCTGGTAGCTCAGGTAGTTGACGGGGGTGGAGAGCAGGTCGAGGTCGTCGATGAGCATGGGGGCGGTGAATACCAACTTCAGTTCCACGGGCCCGCACTCGAAGGTGTAGTAGGTGCTGGTGGCCATCACGTCGACCGACTTCTGCACGGCTTTCTCCACGGAGGCATTGCCCACGAGCACGTTCTCGAAGAGACCGAAGTCCACATAGGCTCCGCCTGTGGTGTTGTGGCAGTGTGCGGCGATGATGTTGTCGCCCTCGTGCAGGAATCCTTTCTCGGCAGCCGAAAGTTGGTGCTGCTCGCCCTGCACCCAGGTCTCGCCGGTGTAGATGATGTGATGGCCGTTGAGATAGAGGTCGAACACGTCGTCGTGCGAGTACTGTATCCAGAGGTCTTTCTCCAGGTCGGCGGCCGTGAGGCTCACGGTGCGCCTGATGTAGATGTCGCTGTTTGGCTCATGCCAGTCGTGACGGCAGTTGGGATACTCGCCTGCGGTACCCCAGGCGGCGTCCTCGATGGCCCATGAGCTGTCGTCGAACGAGGGCTGGGCCCAGCCGATGCCCGACTGCCGCTTGTAGTTCACGCGGCCTTCCCATCCGCTCTCGGCGGTGGCCATAGGGGCTATCGATTTCAGCAGGTTCTTCCGCTGCCCGCCCATGAAGCGGTAGGCCTTGCCGTCAACGCGCAGCAGACCGTCCATGGCTTTCTCGGCGTCCGACCAGTGACGGGTGGTGCCGTCGTTCAGCCGGTCGAAGGGCGACCAGAGCGACAGGTAGGGGTCGTTCAGGAAGAGGGGCACGGAGGGCAGGCGCAGCTGCGAGGTCTTGTAGGGTTCGAACAGGGCCGACGACTCTTGGCTGCCAGGGTTCTGCTGGCGGTGGCGCCACACGGCGAGCATGGCATACTCGGATGCGAAACTCACCTGGTGGAAGCCTTTTGTCTTGTAGCTGTCGCCCCACCCATAGAGCAGGTTGATGGGCAGCATGTGGTTGGTGAGATAATGCTCGTAGGCGTAGTCGAGGTTGGTCTCGAACGACTCCAGCGAGCGGGCGGCATAGGGAGCATCGACGGTGCTGGCGTCGACGTCGACGAAGGCACGCATGAGCACGTTGTTGAACCAGGCATTGAAGCCCTGGAGCGGCGATGCGTCGGTGGGCCATTCGCGATAGGTCACGTTGTCCTTGCGCTTCTGCTTCGAGAATCCGGTGTAGCTGTATTGCGTGAGGTCGGTGATGTCGCTGGCGTAGGTGGCATCGCCCGTGGCGCGCAGCAGCTCCACGGCTCCGGCTATCATGGTGCCGGTGTTGTAGGTGTAGGCGGTGCCGGTGGGCTGGCCGGTGTCTACATGGGCACGGCGGCGCGAGGCACCCGTGCCATCATACTTCAGTTGGCCGTCGGCGCCAAGCATGTCCCAGTAGAGGTGGGTGCTGCCATTGAGCAGGTTCTTCTTCTGCCATCCGTAGATTTTCCTGGCGAAGTCGAGATACAGGTCCGAGAGCTTCACGACCTCGCTCACCACTTGGTTGGTGGCGTCGCGGTAGTAGTAGGTGTAGGTCTCGGTGTCGCCTTCGTCGACGAGGATGTCGTGGAGCCACACCAGGGGCTGGATGATGGGCGAGTTAGAGCAGGCGTGCTTCGAGTTGTAGCCCGGTCCCCAGGTGATGCCTCCATATTCCTCGCCTTCGGCATCACGCCAGCAGTCCCAGCCGTCAATCACGTAGTTCGTCAGGCTGATGGCGGTGTCGCGGTAGTTGGCTTTGCCGGTCAGGCGGTATGCCCTTATCAGTTCTCTTGCCAGCCACATCTGGTCGTCGTAGACGTTCTTCTTCAGGTTGTCGCCCGTCACGTCGCCCTTGCCGCGTGCATTGGCGCGGGGCACGGCATACACGGTGCTCCAGGTCTTGCGCGTGGCATAGCTGATGAGGGTGTACGAACCACGGTAATACTCCAGGTTGTCGATAAGCACGTCGAGCTGCTCCACGTAGCGGTCGTGGTGCTCGGCATACAGGGCGGGGGCCTCGGCTTTCAGGGCCTCTAAGGCCTCGAGCACCGAGCAGTGTGCCTCGATGGCGGCGGTATAGGGCCATACGTCCGACGGGCCGCTCACATAGTCGCTGTTGGCGTCGCAGACGTCGGCCATGTAGTAATTTGAGGTGGTGCCGCGGAACGAGCGTTCCATGGTGGCGTCGAGCATCTCGATGGCATACTGCAGGTCGGCCACGGCTTTCGTCGATTGCGCCATGGCCAGTGCGGCGTGCATGATGGTGAGAAGTATGATAAGGGTTGTCTTTTTCATTTCTTTAGGGTTTTAGAGAATGAGTAGGGGGCTGATTCGGCCGCGATGCCTCGTTGCAGGTTCGGCTGGGCTTGCATCTGGTAGTCGATGGTGCCACCCTGTAGGATGGTCGAGTGGGTCAGGTAGTTGCGGTCGTACGACTCGCCGTTCAGTTCCATCTTGCCGATGTAGCGGTTGTCGTGGCTGTTGTCGCGGGCGTTGATGGTGAGCTGGCGGCCATGGGGCAGGTGGAGCGTCACGCGGTCGAAGTAGGGCGTGCCCAGCACGTACTCGCCGCTGCCCGGGCAGACGGGGTAGAATCCCAGGGCCGAGAACACATACCATGCCGAGGTCTGGCCGTTGTCCTCGTCGCCGCAGTAGCCGTCGGGATGGGCTGAGTAGAGCCGGTCCATCACCTCGCGGATCCAATACTGGGCCTTCCACGGGTGGGCGGCGTAGTTGTAGAGGTAGATCATGTGCTGGATGGGCTGGTTGCCGTGGGCGTAGTTGCCCATGTTCATGATTTGCATCTCGCGTATCTCATGGATCACTCCTCCGTAGTAGCTCTCGTCGAAGAGTGGCGGAACGCTGAACACCGAGTCGAGCATCTGCACGAAGGTGTCGGTGCCGCCCATCAGTCGGATCAGGCCCTCAGGGTCGTGGAACACCGACCAGGTGTAGTGCCAGGCATTGCCCTCGGTGAAGGCGTCGCCCCATTTCAGTGGCGAGAATGGGCTCTGGAACGTGCCGTCCTCGTTGCGGCCGCGCATCAGGCGCGTCTCAGGGTCGAACACGTTCTTGTAGTTCAGGGCGCGCTCCATGAAGGGCCGCAGCTCTTTCTTCTTCTTGCCCAGGGCGCGTCCCAACTGGTAGATGCACCAGTCGTCGTAGGCATACTCCAGCGTGCGGGCCACATTCTCGTTGATGCCCACGTTGTAGGGCACGTAGCCCAGCTTGTTGTAGTACTCGAAGCCCAGGCGGCCGGTCGACGACACCTGGGGGTGTACGGCGTTTGCCCCGTGCACCACGGCCTGCCACAGCGTCTCGATGTCGTAGTGGGCGAGGGTGGGCGAGAGGGCGGAGAGCTTCAGGTAGGCATCGGCCACCACAGAGGCCGAGTTGTTGCCCACCATGCAGCCACGATGGCCGGGCGATGCCCATTCGGGCAGGAACCCGCTCTCTTTGTAGCAGTTCACCAGTCCCTCCTGTATCTGCTCGTTGATGCGGGGGTAGAGCAGGTTGAGCAGGGGGAAGAGCGACCTGAAGGTGTCCCAGAATCCGGTGTCGGTATAGTAATATCCCGGGCACACCTCTCCTGTGTGCGGACTGTAGTGGATGGGCTTCCCCTGGCCGTCCAGCTCATAGAACGAACGTGGGAAGAGCACTGAGCGGTAGAGGCAGGAGTAGAACGTGCGCAGGTGGTCGGTGTCGGGGTCGCTCACTTCCACGGCCCCAAGGATCTCGTTCCAGCGCTGGCGGCCATTCCTGGCCACGGTCTCGAAGGCCATGCCCTTCACCTCGCTCAGGTTGCTGAAGGCCTGCTCCTCGCTGATGAACGACGAGGCCACGCGCAGCGTCACCTGCTCGCCCCGCAGGGTCTTGAACCCCACGATGGCCCCGGCATGGCGGGCGTTGGCCTCGCGCTTGCCGGCGTCTATCTTGCCATCGGTCACCACCGAGGTGTAGGCGAAGGGCTTGTCGCTCTCCACCACGAAGTAGTTCCTGAAGTTGGCCGGCACGCCGCCGCTGTTCTTCGTGGTGTAGCCCACGATGTGGTGGTCGTCGAGGATGCGCACCTGCGAGCCGTTGTCGAAGGCGTCGACCACGATGCGGGCCTCATCGGTGGCGGGATAGGTGAAGCGCATCACCACGGCACGCTCCGTAGGGGCCATTTCGGCGGTGATGTCGTAGTCGGCCAGGTACACCTTGTAATAATAGGGCCGTGCGTCCTCTGCCTTGTGGCTGAACCACGAGGCGCGCTGCTCCTCGTCGAAGACGGTGCGCGTGGTGGGCAGGATGGCAAACTGGCCATAGTCGTTGATCCATGGCGAGGGCTGGTGGGTCTGTTTCAGTCCGCGTATCTTGTCGGCGTCATAGGTATAGGCCCATCCGTCGCCCATCTTGCCGGTCTGCGGCATCCAGAAGTTCATGCCCCACGGCATGGCGATGGCGGGATAGGTGTTGCCCGTAGAGAGCGAATGCTTCGACTGTGTGCCCACGAGGGTCGACACATAATCCACGGGCTCAGCCGCATTGACTCCGATCGAAGTCAATGCGGCGAGCAGTATTACAAAGTGTCTTGTCTTCATGTCTGATGTTTATGGTTACCACTGAATGGCCTGGTCTTCGTCAGGTATCTGGGTGTTGATCGTGCGCTGCAGGGTGAGCGTTCCGCTGATGTTGTAGTAGAACTTGGTGCCCACCGACGAGGTGTAGTCGGCAAAGTCGTAGTCGATGTTGTTGATGATCACGTTGCGGTAGCGCAGGTAGGGCTGCACCTGGTCGTCGCTCTCCACCATGCGGTAGGAGGCCTCCTTGTTGACTTTGAACTCCACTTCGGGGTTGTCGCACCACATCGTCACCGTGCCCGACGTGCCGCCGCTGAAGCGGGCGAAGATCTTGTAGTTCTTGCGCCAGGGACTGCTCTCGTCGAAACGGCCGGCATAGAAGAACACCGTGTTGTCGTCAACCACGTAGGTGCGCAGCTTGTCGAGGCCGGTAGAGTTGGCGTCGCCCTGCACCGAGATGGTGAGGCCGGTGGCACTGTAGTCGCCCGAATAGTCGTTGAAGGGGAACACGCGGAGCATGGCCTTGCGGTAGTTCTTGCGCGGGTTGGCCTCATAGCCGTAGCCTTTGTCGACGATGGTCAGGGGCAGCACCCATTTCTCCACAAGGTCCAGGTTCTGGAACTTGAACCTAATGTCGAGCAGGCCGATGTCCTGGCCCGAGGGGATGTTCACCACCTCGGGGAACGTGGCATACGACAGCATGTCGGAGAAGTAGAGCTCGGTGCGGGTGGCGAAGCGGGCCCAGTTCAGGGCGTTCAGCGTGTCGGGGTCGTGGGCCACATGCACGTCGAGCGAGCGGTTGTTGCTCGTCGAGCCGCTCACGATGATGGGCAGCTGGTAGCTCGACTCTCCCTGGCCGTACAGGGGTGTGCCTTCGGCGTTCTTCCTGGTGTAGGGCACGTAGATGGGTGTCACGCCCTGGTCGTTGAGTGGTGCGCGGAAACTGATATACTGTTCGTATTGCTCGTCTTCCCACTCGTCGTTGCAGCTGGTGAGCGTGGCCGTGAAGGCAGTGCAGAGGGCGCATGCCAGTATAACGGGTCTGATGAATATATATTTTTTCATGTCCTCAGTCTTTTTTCGTTGCTTTTTCCAAATCATATTGACAATTGGGAAAGAGATTAGTCATAATATTGCCATCCAGGGTTTTGCGTCAGTTTGTAGTTGCGCTTCAGTTCCTCATGGCGGATGGGCCAGAAGTACATCTTTTCAGAGAAGGTGGTGGGCAG
>ONSV01000207.1 GCA_900320585.1 uncultured Prevotellaceae bacterium
ACGGCCGACAGAATGCTTCCTTCTCTCGGCAATAACACTCCCACGGCCGTCAGAGTACTTCCTCCCTTCGGAATAACACTCTCACGGCCGACAGAGTACTTATTTCTATAGGATATAACAAATCCTCATTGTCGAAGACTATTTTCTCCATTTTCAACTGCAAATTAATGAAAATGAGAGGTGTTTTGTGCCTTTATTTTAGTAAAATATGATTTTTTTGCAAATATACACTTGGAAAATGTGTTTTTTTACTATCTTTGCGGCAGAAAATGTGAATTAAAATTTTATTATTATGTTCGGATCATCAGAATTTTCTAGTACGTTCTTCGTGAAAAAGAGCCAATCGGAGGCCATGTTGATGGTTATTGAAGCGCTCAAACAATTGTCAATGCGTGTAGTGAGAGTCGATGCCACAAATGGTGTGATTGTTGGGAAAGTATCTTCTAGCCTCAAAAGCATGGGTGAAGATCTTACAATTCAGATGGAAAAGAAAGAAGAGGGAACTCTTATTGCGATTCATTCTAAATGTAATTATCCGGGACAAAAGTTTGACTGGGGTAAAAATGAAAAAAACGTCAAACGAATAACAGATACTCTTACTACCTTTCAGGATAAATAATATCCTGATGCAGAAGCTTCATTAATGGCTATTGCGAATCAAATTAATTCGACAAGTAATGGATCGGGTTGCTTGGCCTTTGTTATTGGTTTGTTTGTCGCAATAGGCATGTTTTTGTGATATTTTAAAGAACAGAGAAATGATATCCTGGTTGGCTGAGAAAATGGTATTATTGATGGTGCTTGCTTGCCTTTTATGGCTGGGTGGAGGCACAATGGCGCGGGCGAATGATGCTGGCGAAATGGCGAAGCATAGGGTGATTATCCTTACTGATGTGGAGAATGAGCCGGATGATACGGAGTCGCTCGTCAGGTTGATGCTCTATACGAACCAAATCGATGTGCGTGGACTGATTGCAACCACTTCGACCCATTTGAGGAATCGCATTGCTCCGGAATCCATCCATCGCGTGATTGATGCGTATGGACAAGTGTGCACGAATCTGTTGAAGCACGAGGATGGATATCCTGAGGCAGAAAGCCTGCATGCACTCGTGAAGCGAGGCTCTACCTACTATGGCATGAATGGAGTGGGGGGGCAAGAACTCGGAAGGCTCGGATTGGATTGTCAAGGAACTGATGCGCTCCGACGATGACCGCCCGTTGTGGGTATGTGCCTGGGGTGGAGCCAATGTGCTGGCACAGGCACTCTACCAGCTGAGGGCCACGCAGTCGAAGGCCAATCTGGAAAGACTTGTGGGCAAACTGCGTGTCTATACCATCTCCGACCAGGACGACACGGGCAACTGGATGCGCCGCGAGTTCCCTTCGCTCTTCTATATCGTCAGCCCGGGCGGTTATGGCCATGCCACATGGACGGGCATGATGCAGGTGGCCGAGGGTGCCGACAACGAGAAGGTGTCGAACCGCTGGATCGCTGAAAACATCCAGCAGGGACATGGTCCGCTTGGTGCATGCTATCCCGATGTGGCCTATGGCATGTCCCGATTGGGGCGGATGGGGAGGACGCTACGAAATGTACACGCCTCGCCGCGAAGATTGTGACCTTGCGGGTTTCAACGGCAGTGTGCCAATCGAGGAGGAGACACGAGCCATCTGGACGAATGCCGTCGATCGGGTCACACCTTATCTGTTCAACGAATATGGCTGTGCCGTGAGAAGTGACAGCGTCACCTATTGTACTGCACAAGCTACCGTATGGCGTTGGCGCAGCGAGGTGCAGAACGATTTCGCGGCAAGAATGGACTGGTGTACCAAGGATTACTCGGAAGCCAATCACGCCCCTGTGGCTGTGGTTCGAATGATGACCGAAGTGCCTGGCTACGGCATTGACAATCGAGAACCGCGCGAAATAGTTGATTTTACGGTAAAAAGTGGCGAGGTGTTTATGCTCGATGCTACGGGTTCGAGTGACCCAGATGGCGACAACCTGAGTTACCTTTGGTTCAACTATCCCGAAGCGAGCAGCTGGAAACAACCTGTTGCCATTCTTGGTTCACCCAATACCTGCCACGTGAAAGTGCAGGCTCCCAAAGTCGAGAAGACCGAGACGCTACACTTCATTCTTATGGTGACAGATAAGGGCACACCTGCGCTGACGAGTTATCGGCGGGTCGTAATCAGGGTAATTAACAAATAACAATTAATAATTAACAAATAACAATTTTATTTTCTAAATTCAAATTTTACTAATGATGAAAAAGAGTCTTTTTATTAGTGCAGTAGTGATGCTGCTTGGCTTGACAGCATGTTGTGAGAAACAGGCGGCGCCTGTCGTTTCGGACAGCCCGAACTTCGACGAGGTGCTGATGACACGCAGAAGCATCCGCAGTTATGATGCCACCAAGACCATCAGCAAGGAGGAGGTGCGCGAACTTCTTGCAGCCGTGCAGGAGGCTCCCTCCTGGGCCAACCAGCAGCCTACGAAGTATTATGTAGCCATCAGTCCTGAGAAGCTGGAGGCTGCACAGAATGCAATCTATGGGAACAAGGAACGTGTGGCTGGTGCGCCTGTGCTCATCGTCTCGACCTTCGAGCGCGGCAAGTCGGGCTTCTTCCGTGGAGAGCCCACCAACGAGATCGGCGACGGTTGGGGCGCCTACGACAATGGACTGAGCAACTGCTACCTTATCCTCAAGGCTCGTGCCATGGGCTTCGACACCCTCATCATAGGTATGCGCGACAGCGAGGCGCTGCGCACAATCTTTGGCATCCCTGCCGAAGAGACGGTGATGGCTGTGATCTCGCTCGGCTATCGTGACCAGGAGCCGAGGCAGCCGGAGCATAGGGCGCTCGACGAGGTGGTCAAATTCTTTTAAGACCCTCTAAATCCCCTGAAGACCCTCTAAATCCCCCTTAAAGGGGGACTTTTTTTATCAAGAATTAGAGAATTTGAGAATTGAGGTTTTGATTATTTGACAACGTTGGGGAGGGAGAAAAGAAAAAATGAGCGGGAAAATGAAAAAAGTGGGACGGATTCTTGGAGATTGGGAAGATTTGTGTTAACTTTGCACCGAAAAACTATGTCTATGGAGGAACAGGAAAACAAATATACCAAATGGGTGGCTTGCTGGGGCAATGCCACGTCGATATCGGACCGCAAGATGTCGGTGTATGCACGTGACATCACGCTGAGATATCCCATCAGAATGTGTTTCAGCGGCAGCAAGCTGCGTTTCCGCTTCTCGAACCTCACGGGCACCGAGGAGGTGACACTCACCAAGGTGCGTGTGGCGAAGGTGGTGGAGCACTATCGACCGGTGGCCGTCACTTTCGATGGCGCCCGACGTGTGCACATTGCTCCGGGCAGGGAAGTGGAGAGCGATGAGATAGCGTTGACAATCAATGCGGGCGACGTCATCGAGGTAAGCATTTACCTGGGCAGTTATACGCAGATGAATGCGGGCACGCTGGTGACGGGGCCACTGTCGAAGGGCAAGTTCTCGTATGGCGACTACACCGATGCCAAGGTGCTGCCGCTCGACCTGACGCGAAACACCAACTGGTTCTACTTCCTCAACACCATCGACATCCTGACCGAGGAGAAGAACCATGCACTGGTGTGCTATGGCGACTCCATCACAGCGCAGAGCTGGCCCGACTACCTCGCCAATCGCGCCTGGAACAACGGCTGGCATGACGTGTCGATCATCCGACGTGCGGTGAGCGGCACACGCATCCTGCGCCAGTACAACTGCATCACCTACCAGGCCTACGGCTTGAAGGGCGAGACGCGTTTCCCCATCGAGATGAATGTGGCAGGGGCGCGTGACGTGATCATCCAGCACGGCATCAACGACATCATCCATCCTGTGGGCGTGGATGTCAACCCGTTCCGCCCCATGAGCGACATGCCGACGACCGAGGACCTCATCGAAGGCATGCGCAAGTTCTACATCGAACATGCACGGCAGCTGGGACTCCGCGTGTGGAGCGGTACGCTGCTTCCCATCTGGAACTGGAGAACCTATGCCGAGTTCCGCGACAAGATACGAATGGAGTTCAACGAATGGCTGCGCACTGCACCCGACTTCGACGGCTGCATCGATTTCGAGAAGGCCGTGAGGGATCCGGAGCGACCCGTGGCTTTTGCTCCCGGCTTCGATTCGGGCGACCATCTGCACCCAAGCGAGAAGGCTTACGAGGCAATGGCGGGGTGCGTGCCGGAGGAACTTTTATAATAAAGATAATAAACAAAAACTATGAACAAATTGATTAGAAGAGCTTTTTTGCTGGGCCTTTGTGGAGGAATGATGGCCGGCTGTAATTCGAAGAAGGCAGAGCCGAACGGGAGTGATCCTGCGAGCAATACCGATGGCCGCAAGTATGTGAACTATGATGAGCGTACGGGCGATGAAGCCGTTGTCTATTTCACCCGCAACCTCAGTGCCGAAGGACTGATTGCGGCTTACGAGAAAGTGAACCAGAACATCGAGGGCAAGGTGGCCGTGAAACTGCACACCGGCGAGAAGAACGGACCCAACATCCTGCCTCGCGAATGGGTGAAGGCGCTGATGGAGAAGGACCTGAAGGATGCCACCATCGTGGAGACCAACACCTACTATGAGGGCGACCGCTACACCACCGACCAGCACCGCGAGACGCTGAAGGTGAACGGATGGACGTTCTGCCCCGTCGATATCATGGATGCCGAGGGCACCACAATGCTGCCTGTCAAGGGCGGAAAGTGGTTCAAGGAGATGTCGGTGGGCAAGACCTTGACTGACTACAATTCGCTGGTTGCCCTGACCCACTTCAAGGGCCATACGCAGGG
>ONSV01000203.1 GCA_900320585.1 uncultured Prevotellaceae bacterium
TGGTCCGACAGCCACCTATGACGTAGTGGGCCCCATCTGCGAGTCAACAGACGTTTTTGGAAAGTCCGTCGATCTCAACACCACGAGACGTGGCGACCTGATAGCCATCCGCTCGGCAGGTGCCTATGGTGAGATCATGGCCTCTCAGTACAACTGTCGCCGGCTTCCTGTCGGATATATCACGGAAGACCTATGACCATCGATCTGCTTTCCCTTATAGTTGGAGGCATCTTGCTGTTGCTGGCATTGCTCACTCCCCTGATGAATCCATTCTTCAGGAGGCTCCGCAAGACAGATGACACCCCTTCATCCGAACAACCGCCCGTCACCATATTGTTGGTTTCCAACGGCGACCATGTGGCTCTCGATGAGCACCTGCCCATTTACCTCACTCAAGACTATGCCCCTGGGTACGATGTGGTGGTGGTCTCGGAGAAAGCCGATGCAGAGACCGACAACGTGCTGAAACGCTATGCCAATAACGAGAGGCTGTATTCCACATTCGTTCCTGAGAGTTCGCGCTACATGAGCAAGAACAAACTCGCCATTACCCTTGGTGTCAAGGCGGCGAAAAACGACTGGATTGTGCTCACCGACCCACGTTGCAAGCCCATGGGCAGCGACTGGCTCTCATCGCTTTCACAGTCGTTGGCCGACAACGACAGCATTGTTCTTGGATATGTGAACTATTCCGAGGAGAGCAAGCCCTACCACCGCTTCGAGCAGATGCACACCGCGCTCTATCTTCTAAGGGCAGCACAGCGGGGCGAAGCCTATCGCACCAACTGTCCGCTGGTGGCCTTCAAGAAAAATGATTTCATGGAAAACAATGGCTTTGTTGAGCATCTCCGCTACTCCATTGGTGAATATGAGTTCCTTGTCAACAAGTATGGAAAGTTGGGCGACTCAGAGGTGGCCATCTCGCCACAGGCCTGGCTGACGGAAGACCCGATTCATGAGAAGACCTGGCAAAACCGTCAAGTATACTATGAGGAAACGAAAAAGCATCTTGAGGGCGGCATGGGGGTAAGAAGCCTTTACCTCACCGACCAGATGATGCTGCACCTCAATTTCATCCTCGAGATAGTAGCCATGGCTTTCGCCGGCCTCACCTCACGTTGGGTGCTGCTGGGTGTGGCCTTGCTGTCGCTGGTCATCACCAATGTGCTGCGAACACTCAATGGCAAGCGCGCTATGAGGGAAATGGGAGTGGACATCCCCTCCTGGAAAGTGGTTCCCTATGAAATGAGCATGCTCTGGCGCAACATGATGACCAGGTTGCGATACGAATATGCCGACAAGAACGATTTCATCAGTCATAAAGTATAGTATTCTGACACAAAAAGCACGATTTCCGCTTTTTTTCTTCCATGAAATGGCGCAAAACTGCATTTTTTTATGTAAGTTTGCACATTGCATCTATCAGTGCGTGCTATGGCAGGCGCCACAGGCTGCTATGCGTGGCCCGCTCGGCATCAGCCGACAAGCCCAACGACGAACATGAACCTAAAGATTCTTCACTTCACTCCATATTTCGACGGTGAGTCTCCCCTCTCACTCCACCTTAACCTTATGCTCACGCAAATGGGTAAGGATGCTTCCGTGAGCCTTGTCACGCTCAGCAACGCAACCTCATCGCACGACACCTACCAACACCTTTCGATAGGCTCAGGAAAAAAGGACTATGGCCGCAAGGGCTTGGTGAACCTCCTTGCCCTTCAGAAACGCTACCTGCATATCCTCTATGGCATCATGCCCGACATCGTGCACATCCACGGCAGTTACAATTATTTTGCCTCACGAATAGAATTATGGTCGCGTAAGCGAGGTTTCCCCGTAGTGTTCTCCTCGTATGGTGGTATGAATCCCGAATATATTGATGCCGAATATGGCACCCGCACCTGGAAGATGATTTGCTATCAGAAGAAGATGGTAAGAGGTGCCGATGCCATGCTGTTGTCCGACACCAAGGAAGGAGAGTATCTTGTGGGGCAGAAGCTTACCGACAGGGTGTCGCTGGTCGCCGATCCGAGGACAGACGAATATACGGACTATGAGGAAATGGCCAAGGACACGCTGGCACTATACCACAAGGTGATGGACAGCGATATGGGGACGAAGCTCGACCGTAACTCCCGTGAGGCCATCAGTGCCCTCTTGCACCTGTGCCTGGCCGGCAACAATGAGCGCCAGCCCCTCTGCGCCGAAGACATCCTCAATCTCAGAAGCCTCCCACCCAGGAAATGGCGCAATCTGCTGCTCTATGCCGACGAGCAGGGGGTAGCCTCGCTCGTATACGAAGGGATCGAGAGGGCGCAACTCAAAGTACCTGCCGTCGATCTGACATCGGTGTCAAGGTTCATGCCCCGCCACGCCAAGTCGGTCTCTCCCCTTCCCTCCAACTCACTGTTGTCTGGCAAGCGGATGGAGAAAATTTTCGCTCGCAAGACCAAGGACAGCGGCGAGGTGGAGAAATCGATATGCTACATGCTCCAAAACATCAAATACCACCTCTCACACGACTCGCTCACACTGAGGCACCTCTGCGACCTCTACGCCGTCTACCGGCACGACGCCATCGATGAGGTGTCGCTCAATGCCCTGCTCATCCAATTGCGGCTGCACACCTTTGCCCGCCGAATCAGCCAGGTGATGCGCGAGACGGTATATCTTTCTGATGGTTTCATGCCTGTTCCCTCATTGAACGACCATGGAACCGAGAAGATCAGACAATCACTTGTGAAATACTGAACACACAGAAACACCGAAAACAGAAAAACAAGCACTATGAAAAACTTGAATTTGGAAAAAGACCTGAGGTACTTGCAATTGCTCTCGCACTCCTTTCCAACCATAGCGGAGGCGAGCACGGAGATTATCAACTTGCAGGCCATCCTCAACCTGCCTAAGGGCACCGAACACTTCCTTGCCGACATACATGGTGAGCAAGAAGCGTTCCAGCATGTCCTGAAAAACGCTTCGGGAAACATCAAGCGCAAAGTAAACGAGATTTTCGGCAACCAAATCCGTGAGTCGGAGAAGAAAGAGCTCTGCACTCTCATCTACTATCCACGCGAGAAACTCGAATTGGTGAAGGAAAAAGAAGACGACATCAACGACTGGTACCACATCACCATCCATCATTTAGTGAAGGTTTGCCGTGAGGTGTCGAGCAAATACACCCGCTCCAAAGTGAGGAAATCGCTGCCGCCAGAATTCAGCTACATCATTCAGGAACTTCTGCATGAGCGCACCGAAGATGTGGACAAGACAGCATACGTCAGTGCTATTATCGATACGATTATCTCCACGGGAAGCGCCGATGACTTCATCATCGCCCTATCGAACGTGATTCACCGCCTGGCCATCGACCAGCTGCACATCCTTGGCGACATCTACGACCGTGGTCCTGGTGCCCACGTCATCATGGACGTCATGCAAGACTATCACACATGGGATATCCAGTGGGGCAACCACGACATATTGTGGATGGGTGCCTGCGCTGGCAACGAGGCATGCATGTGCAATGTAATCCGGCTCTCGCTGCGCTATGCCAACCTTGCCACTCTTGAGGAGGGCTATGGCATCAACCTCATCCCATTGGCCACCTTTGCCCTCGACACATACGGCAACGACCCTTGCG
>ONSV01000190.1 GCA_900320585.1 uncultured Prevotellaceae bacterium
CACACGAGCTTCTGTGTTTTTGACGGTTGGCGACCTCCACTGCACGACCCCGCCATGGTGCTGGGCATGTTCCTCAATGGCGGCTGCGACCCGCTGTGCGGGATGGATCTGGAGGAACGCGTCGCATTATACCATGGTTTTTATCCCAACAAGTCTGTCACGGCTCCGTGCGCGTGCAGTCTGGAGTCCCGACGTAATGGCTATTTTACCGACCCCTTGTGGAAGACGATAGACTTTAAACGAGCCAAAGACTTGGTCTGGCACGAGGTATGGGAAGGTCAATGTGTGGAAGACAACAACCGTTTTCTTGCCTATAACGGGCTGCCGTTTACTTGTGTGGACACTCAATACAATCGGCTGGTGAATCTCGAAACTGGCGATACTGTACATTCCGGTAGCCAAGGAAGTCGTTTCTTCATGGTGTCGCGGATTCTGTTCGAAGGACAGGAGGTCTATCGGCTTACCTGTAACGATGCAACCGAGAAACTATATTGGGAGATTCTGCAATTCCCCGCTGGGAAGGGCAGCACGGTTGATTTTACCACAAACTCGTTTACACCGAAGGATGGACTATACTGGTTTGCCGGACAGTCAATCAACGCCTGTGAGGCAGTCGAGATATACTATCCCAATCTCAATGTACGTGACACGCTGCAGCTGACACGCATTGAAATGAAAGGGGAATAGCAACCGTCAGTTGGCGGCCTGTTGCTCGAAGTCCTTTACTTTGTCCTGGAACCGCAGGTTGGCGCGGGCAAGGGCGGTGTCGGCATTGATACCGTGCTCATGTGCCCAGTGGATAAGGTTAAAGAGCATGTTGCCAAAAGACTCCTCGGTGGGAGCCTCGTGGGGCAGGGGAGGCAGGGCGGTTGCTTCCTGTTGGTCAGTAAGGACGGGCTCGACTCCTATGCCGGCGGCTTTCTCTTGCAGGCGCACGGCTTTGACAAGAGGGGGCAGACTGGCGGGAACCCCTTCGAGGACTGACTTACGCCCTTCATGCATTTTGATTTGCTCCCAGCTTTCGCCGTCGTAGGTGTCGGGCTGGAAGATAAAGGGATGGCGGCTGACGAGTTTGTCGCAGATGGCGTTGAGCACGTCGGCCGTAGTGAAAAGATGCTGTTCTTCGGCAATCTTGGAATAGAAGAGCAGGTGCATGAATAGGTCGCCGAGCTCTTTCTTCAGTTCAAGCGGGCTGTCATCGTCTTTATTGAGCTGGAGGATGGCTTCACTGAGTTCGAAGGTCTCCTCAATGGTGAGATATCGCAGGCTCTCCATGGTCTGCACTTTGTCCCACGGGCATTGCTTCCGCAGTATGTCGAGGATGTCCCCAAGGCGCTGAAACGCCTGTATGTCGGCGTTTGTCATAGACGGCGCACCTCCTCAATGCCCTCGAGTTTTTCGAGGTTTTCTATCAAGTGGTTCAGGTTTTCCAGATTGAGGACGTAGAGCATGATGATGCCGCGGACTATGCCCTCCACAGCCTCGAGCGTGATGGCGCGCATATTGAGATCCATCTCGCCGGTGACCACGCCGGTAATGTCTTGCAGCAAACCTTTGCGGTCTATGGCGGTGAAGGCAATACCGGAGAGCAGTGCCACATGCTCGCCCGGACGCCAGCGTGCCCGGACAATGTGGTTCTCGTGGTTGGCCATCTCGTCCATGGCCACCTTGCAGTTGGTGCGGTGCACCATTATCTTGCCGTCGGTGACGATGCCCACCACATGGTCGCCTTGCACGGGTTTGCAGCAGGGTGCCGGCTCGGTGGCAAATCGCTCGTACTCCTCATCCAACAGGAATGACCGCTGGTTGCTGCCGGTGGAAGAAGCCGTGCGGTTGATGGCGGTGCTGTCCTTGTCGAAAAGCGAGGTGTACTCCCCCATGAAATAGGTGTTGTGGTTGGCGTTGATGCCCTTGCCGAAGCACTGGGCTATGTCGTTGTGATTGGTGATGCCCATGGCCAGTTGGAAGAAGAGGTCGATGTCGCTTCTCAGGCCCAGGAAACGCTTTATCTGCCCGATGGTGGCATCGGAATAAGGGATACGCAGTGACTTGAGAATTTCCTTCAGCCGCAATTTCCCCTCTTCGCGATAGCCTTTGCGCTGGCTCTTGAGGTTGTCTTTGATGGCCTCCTTGGCGTGTGGCGTAAGGGCCATGCCCAGCCATTCCTCCGTCGGACGGGTTTTCCGACTGGTGAGAATCTGCACCTGTTCGCCTGCCCGCAGGCGGTAGCCTATGGGTTCCACCTTGCCGTTCACTTTGGCTCCCATGCAGTGTATGCCCAGATTGGTGTGGATGGCAAAGGCAAAGTCCAGCACCGTGGAGTGGGCCGGCAGTTTAATCATGTCGCCTTTGGGGGTGAAGAGATAGATCTCTTTGATGTACAAATTCTCCTTAAACTCCTCCACCAGGTCGAGGGCATTCTTCTCCGAATTCTCAAGCGAAGTGCGTATTTGTTGCAGCCACATCTCTACTGGGCTGAGCTCAAGGTTCTCTTCCGGGTGTGCTTCCTTGTAGAGGAAGTGGGCGGCCATGCCTTTCTCGGCAATGACGTCCATGCGCTCAGTTCTTATCTGCACTTCTACCCATTGCCCTATCGGGGTCATCACCGTGGTTTGCAGCGATTCGTAGCCATTGGTTTTGGGGGTGGATATCCAGTCGCGGAAACGGCTGGGGTCGGGCGGAAACTCCGAGGTGATGAGCGAGTACACCTTAAAGCATTCCGACTTCTCCTGCTCACGGGGAATGTCGGCGAGGATGATGCGCATGGCATACAGGTCGTAAATCTCGTCGAAATTTACTCCCTTGCGCTCCATCTTCTTCCAGCAGCTATAGACCGACTTGATGCGTGTTTTGATGGTATATTTGTAGCCATTGGCGTCGAGCATCTGGCGAACGCGGTCGGTGATGCAGTTTTTCAGTTTGTCCTCGGTGCCCACGTTCTGGTTGATGAGTGCCGCTATCTCGTTGTACTTGTCCGGATTGGTGTATTTCATCACCAACTCTTCCAGCTCGGTCTTGATAGAATAGAGTCCCAAACGGTGTGCCAGGGGAATATATAGGTACTGGGTCTCCGACGAGATGGCCAGTTTCTTGGTGTCCTTCATCGAACCGAGGGTGCGCATGTTGTGCAGCCGGTCGCACAGCTTGATGAATATGACGTAGGGATCGTCGCACATCGACAGCAGTATTTTGCGATAGTTCTCTGCCTGTTTCGACTCGGTCTGCTGCATGAGGAAAACGTCCTCTATCTTTGTCACACCGTCCACGATAACCGCCACGCGGTTGCCGAAGATAGTACGCAGTTGGTCGAGGGTGATGTCGGTGTCCTCCACCACATCGTGCAGCAAGGCACATACTGCGGCAATGGGACCCAGCCCCACCTCCTTAACGGCAATGAGAGCCACAGCCAAAGGATGGAAAATATAAGGTTCGCCCGATTTGCGGCGGGTGCCGGCATGGGCGCGTTTGGCTACGGAGAAAGCGCGGAAGATTTCCTCTTCCTCGTCTTGCGAGATGGGGTAGTTGTTGCGGCAGGCAGCAATCAGTTCTTCATATTTTGCCTGGATTTCTTGCTCTTCGCGTTGCTCATCAATCACGTACATAAGCTACATCTTAGTATGAAAGACCAAAAAGAAAAAATGTTGAAGCCAGAAGTGCTATGGAGAAACTAAACCCAAGGGTGACATAAATATCCTGGAAATCAGTCAGCACACCTACTTTGAAGCTGTTCATGCAGAATGAGCCACGATGGGGAATATTCCCATACCTGAAGCCAGCCTCTAATGCAGGTCTAAAACCAATGTTCTCACGGTTGGCAGTGCCTAAGAGGATACCATTGTTAGTTCCGTGGCGGAAACCTATACTGCCATACAGGTGCCAGTCAGACTTGGTCCAAGGCTTTGAAAGGCGATAGTCGGTACCCACCAACAGCCATCGAGCTGTAAAACCAGCGATACCAGTGATATGTCCACCCCATACCTCTGGCAGGTAGGTATAGGTGATTCCTGCGCCCAAGTCATTCCCAATCATAAAATCAAGTTCGGCAAA
>ONSV01000113.1 GCA_900320585.1 uncultured Prevotellaceae bacterium
TTGTCGAGCTTATGGTCGCCATTGGGGCGTGAGAGCTGAGGCCTGATCTTGTAGGCCTCAATCATATACATGCCTGCCTGCAGGGGGGCGTGGCCCATGATGCTCGGGCGCAGCCAGGTGGCATGGCGGAAAGTGATGCCTTTGAACGTGACATAACTGACGGGCTCGTCGGGCGTGCCCTCCACCTTGAGGAGGGTTTCAAGGGCGGGCACCTCCACCTCGGCGGTGCGCATGTCCTCGCCCGGCAACGGCATGTAATAGAGTCGCTGCTCCTTCGTGTCAAGATACCATTCGCCGGGGGTGTCGAGCAACTCCTTGGCATTGGTGAGATAGAAGGCGGAGTTGTGGCCGTTGGTGGTCACCATGGGCGAGGGCCAGGGATGCATGAAGTGGATGTGGCTCTCGGGGTTGTGGAACGTGACGGCGGCACTGTCGCCCTGCACCTTGATGTCCTTGACGCGTAGGTTGGCCACGCACCACATCTCATGGAGCACCATTTCCACCTGCCGGGCATGGAGCACTTTCCTTACGGCGGCGGCAGGCACATAGAGCTCTTCCTTCTCCTTGTCCATCCCACGGATGCGCCACATCTGCTCGAAGTCGGCCACGTCGCGGGCGCGAACGGCCTTCCTGCCATTCACCCATATCTGGCGGAACTCCAGGGGCCTGCCGTTCCACTCGGGCACATCGGCCACCCAAAGCTTGCCTTGCTTCCGCCAGCCTTTGATCTGTACGCCACCGGTGATGACCACATCGCCCATCGCCTCCATGGTGAGCCATTTGTCTTCTGGGCGGATGATGATGGGCTGGGTGAGGCGGTAGGTGCCGGGCTGGAGTTCCAGAATGGGGTTGTCGGCCATGTGGCGCATCTTCACCAGGCGGGCTTCCTGAAGGGCTCGCTCAATGGTGAAAGGGCCGGGCTCCACTTTGATGATGAAGTCGCCCGATGCCTCGGCTTGCAGGGCAAGGCAGAGGGAGGCGAACAAACTGGTCAGTATCCTGCGGGCATCCATACGGTCATTTCGCTTTTCCCGCGGTTACCCCACGCATAGTAGGGTATCAGGCGGATGGTTTTCTTCTGTTTCTTGGTCGAGGCATCGCGGTAGAGATGGCCCGTCCAGCACTGCTCGTCGCGCACCAGCACCTCGCCCTCGAGGGCCATGATGCGGCTGCCGGCGATAGTGGTTTCCACAGGGTGGAACTGTGCATCGACGGGAATGACGATATCGTCGATGTCGGTGTCTCCCAGGTCTTGGCTCTCAGCACAATAGACGATGGGGCCACGCACGATGGCCACCTGGCCCCGCGACTCTTCCACCAGTGGGTTGGCCTCGACGATGCGAACGGGCATGTCGAACTCAAGGGTGATGCAGTCGCCTTGTTTCCAGGTCTTGCTCACCACAAGGTAGCCTTTGTCGTCGGTCACGGCGATGGTGAAGGCTTTCTTGCCTTTCAGGCGGTCGATGCGCAGCACCGTCTTGCCTGTCCAGGGATAGTCGGAAACCTGACTGACGGTGAGGTCGCCCACACCATCCATCTTCGTGCGCAGTGTGCTGCCTCCCAAAAGGTTCACGTAGAGAGTGCCCTCGCCCACGGCATAGGCATAGTTCTGTGCCTCGCAGAGGGTGCGCAGGGTGTTGGGTGGACAGCAGAAGCAACTGATGTATTTGGCACGTTCCTTGGGCCAGCGCAGCTTGTAGGGAAACTCATCGCTCATGCGCAGGGGGTTGGTGTAGAAGTAGCGCTCGCCATCGAGCGATATGCCGCACAACACACTGTTGTAGAGGCAGTTCTCCACGATGTCGGCATACTTGGCGTTGGCGGTGGCCAACAGCATACGCCAGTTGAAGAGCATGTTGCCGATATTGGCGCAGGTCTCGTTGTGGGCGGTAGAGTGGGGCAGCTGGAAGGCCCGTCCGTAACTCTGGTGCACCTTCTGGATGTTGTCGGGCTTGTAGTCGGTGCCGTCGGGCGAGGTGCCGTCGTAGAGGGCGCCGCAGGCCCCGTTGATGTACATCTTGCGGGTCACGATGTCGTCCCATATCGAGGTGAGGTTGTTCATCAGCTGTGCCTCGCCGTCCTCCAAATAGAGGTCGGCCACACCGGCATAGAGGTAGTTGGCCCTCACGGCATGGCCCATGGCCACATATTGCTCACGGAAGGGGATGCGGTCCTGGTTGTCGTCGGTGCCGTTCTCCACCATCCCGCGGATGTCGATGAATTGCTTGATGAGCTCCAGGTATTTGGCGTCGCCGGTCTCGCGGTAGAGCTCGGCCACGGCCATGTAGTGCGACGGACAGATGGCGTTGCCGGCCAGCTCCTCGGGTGCGCGCTTGCAGAAGTTGTAGAGGAAGTCGGCGGCCTTCACGGCGGCATCGAAGAGGGTGGTCTTGCCAGTGGCGCGCTTGTGCACGATGCCGGCGGTGATGAGGTGCCCCAGGTTGTAGGTCTCGAAATTCAGGCGGTTGCCGAAAGCCCCGTCGTCTTTCGTGCCCACGGCGGTGCCCACCACGGTGTTGTCGCCCTTGTCATCACCTCCCGATTCCAGGCGGCGGTTGAGCTCGGCGATGATGACGGGGGTGTGGATGTAGCCGTCGCTGCGCTGCGATTTCACCACGCAGCCGATGAAGCGGTCCATGATCTGGTCGAGTTCGGCATCGTGGGTCACGGCATAGACCGAGGCCACGGCCTCGAGCCATTTGTACATGTCGCCGTCGTGGAAAGGAGGACCGTGGTGCTTGCCTTTCTTCTCGCCCGAGGCGATGAGGAAATTGTTGAAGCCCTTGCCCTCGTCGCTCTGCCATGTGGCCCACATGCTCTGCAGCGAGGTGTGGCTGAACACGTCGAAACGCTCGCCCCAGAATCCTCCGTCCCATCTCACGGCATCCAGGGGCACGGCATTGAGCAGGGCATGATGGCTGTTGTGGGTGTCGGTGAGGCCACGCTGCTGGGCGGCAATGGGCAAAGCCGAGCATAGGAGCACGGCGGTAAGGATATGTCTTGTCGTTTTTCTCATGGTGGTAAGGATTGTGTGGTTATTCTTGGGCACGTCGCTGCTCCCATTGCTCACGCTCTTGCTGGATGTCGTAGCCGCGCTTGGAAAGGTAGTTGTTGATGCGCCCCTTGTATTTCTTGAACGTCTCGTGCTTCTTGTTCGAGCTCTCGGCGTCGACGGCCAACTCCCGGGCCTCGATGAGCCAGAGCATGATCTGGGCCTTCTCCTCATCGGTCAGGGTGGGTATCATGTCGCAGTAGGCCTTGTAGGTGACGCGCACAACGTCGTAGGTCATCACGTCTTTCACCTTCACCACCTCATTGGGCTTCAGATAGACCGAGAGGTCGGCATCGAAACCGAAGTGGGAGCGGTAGAGCTTGGAGTCGGCAGTGGCGGCGGCCAACTGCTTGTCGGTCTTTTTCAGCGAGTCGCGCTCGGCATAGATGTCGTTGAGCGTGAAATAGCGGTTGGCCACGATGTTGCGCACGTTCTCGCCGTCAGGAGTCCATGTGATGCCAAGGGCATCGGTGGCTTTCTGCGAGCGGGCGATGATGGTGTTCACGTAACTGGCGTCGCGACCTGCGCTGTCGAGGGGCACCTTGGGCGTGGGATAGCTGTTGAAGGTTTCTTTCAGGTAGCGCACGTTGCTGCCATAGTTCATCTTCACGTTGCGCACCATCTTCACGTCACGGCTGCGCTCCACAAAGAGCCAGCCGCTCCAGCCCATCTTGTCGAGCACCTGGCGGATGGCGGGCATGTTGATGGCGGGGTCGTTGCAGAGCCACAGACTGTCGGTGTTGGTGGCATGGATGGCACAGATGTTGCGGGCACCTAACTTCTGCAGGTCCTTGCCGATGTCCCAGCCATGCTCAATGATGGTCTGGAACTTGTAGAAGATGGCAATGCCCTGACTCTTGATTTCCTTGAGCAGTCGCAGGTTGCCGGCGGCGTCGAGGGGGGTGTCGATGCCCACCACCTTGCCGCGCAACTTGGCCGCCTCACCTATCTCGTGCAGCCGTCGCACGATGATGGAGCGTTTCTGCTTGTCGGTGGTCCAGTCGTTGCCGCAGCCGCCAAGGGGAAGGAAGGCCACGCGCACGCCGCCCATCTTGTCCATCGTGTCGAAACAGTCGCCCACAAGCGAGATGTAGGTGTCTTTCTTGCTCAGGTCCTGGGCGTAGAATCCGCTCATCGCCATGGCTCCCACCTTCACGCCGAGGCTGTCGGCCACCCGCTTGAAATGGGCGGCCTCAAGGTCATCGCGCAACTTGTTGTCGAAAGCCTCGCGCTGGCCCAGGGAACCCATGTCCAGCTCGATGCCATCGCAGCCCAGCTGCTTGGCCAGTTCGAATGCACCTAATTTCTGGCGTTTGAGAATCATCCAGTCGCAAACGCCCACTTGGTAGCGCTCTTGCGCTGCCAATCCTATGGGCAGCATCAACAGGAATGCTGCCAAAACAAAGAAAAAAACACGTATTCGATTCATATATCATAATGACGCGTTTCTCTTTGTTTTGTACCTATTCTTCACTCTTCGGCGACGCTTTCTTTTTCGTGCTGAAAGCCGATTTGAGCAACATGCTCAAACCTATGGTAGTGAGAAGGTAGATGATGGTGAAGGTGTAGAATGACTCACTTTCGTAGGCTTTCCCAAGAAGGAGTATCCTCAACGTCGGATGGACAACGAACAACACGCCCGACAAGGCACCAAACCAACTGAAGAAGTTGTCGAGCACTTGCACCCTGCTGATGAGTTTCACGATAGTCACTGCCGTGGCAATGATGAAGACGGGCATGACCAGCCAACTGTAAAAGTTGAACTTGCACAGTGTGAGCAGGATGAACGAGAGGACGAACCACCCCATGCATGTGCCTGCCTTGTTGAGGCTGAACGAGCCGACATGAAGATGACGCGCCGCAAAAACACCCATGCAGAAGGGCAGCATGGCAAGGAAGCAGTTGATGCGCAGGAATTTCATCGTCAGGCTGTTAGGGGCGACAAAAGCCATAACTGCCAGCGACAGTGCCACCATCGCCCACATCACCTTGTCGCTTCTTCTGTAGATGAGCAGGCGGTATATCACGTACATCTCCACAATCATGCCGAAAAACCAATAGGGGCCGGGCAGTATCTCACCATAAGGGTTGAGGTTGCCCACCATGAAAGCCTGCAATAGTATGTCTCTGCCTCTGAAAAAATAGTGCGGATTGGCCAACATGGCTACGGTGATGTATAGGGCCAGTCCTTTCAGCTGCATGGTGAACATCTTGTTGTAATGGCTGGAGATAAACGACCAGCGTGACACCCCTTGTCCGATACCCTTCTCATATTTCAGCACCAGGCCATAGCCGCTGAGGAAAATGAAGAGCATCACCCCATATGGACAATAGAAAGAGATGAGGTTGAACGGCAGGACAGCATCGGGATGTGACAAGTTGTTCATGAATCCTACGACATTCTGCCAGTCGTATTTATACTCGTTGTCGGGAAAGACTCCTTTGAGGAGATGGGTGAAATTGTTGGTGATAATGAAAATGATGGCAAGGCCACGCATGATGTTGCACTCGGCACGGCTGAGCAATGGCATGGCAGAGCGGTGCTCACTGGTATCTCCCGAGGTGTTCTCTCTGAAATTGTCTTTTGTCATAAAACCTGTTTTCTATATCCGGCTGCAAAATTAGACAAAAATCCCAACTATCTTGTCATTTGGATAGAAAAAACAATTCAAGAATGATTCGACAACGCTTCGATGGTACGCAAGATGCGTTGCCTCAACTCACTTGTCTCCTGCAGCGTAAGGGGTGCCACAGGGCAAGTGGGATGTTGCTGGGCCGTATTGGATGCTGAGCCATTGACTTCCTTGTCGTTCATCTCGCTTGTCGTTTATGGATTGACGCGACAATAGCGAGAATGTAACCAATGTCAGGACCAAACGATTTCCTTGTCCCCAGTTTTTATACTGCTGCTTCCATTTGAGCGGCATATTCACGCAGACGGCTGATGCTGCGGTGCATCAGGTTGCGCACGCTCTGGTAGTTGATGCCCATGATGCGGCAAATGTCATCGTATTTGCGCTCCTCGATGTAGTAGAGGGTGATGATTTGGCGCTGGCGGGGCGACAGTTTCCCGAAAAACTTCTCCATGCTCGATGTCAGGGCCATATGGCGCTCCATCCGTTCGGCATAGTACTCCTCGTTTTCTGCTATCATGCGCATGCTCCTGTCGTTGATCTCGTTGTCGCACAGGTGCACATTGCGGCGGTATTCGTCGTTGATGCGGTTGCGCAGCGAAATGTAGAGATAGCTTTCAAGATTGCACACGTTTGTCAATGCCTCGCGTTTGGTGAAGAGTTTCACAAACACGTCGTGTATGCAGTCTTTCAGCATCTCGCGGTCGGTGGTAAAACGCGAGCCAAATGCAAAAAGATTGTCAATATTTGCATCGTAGAGACTGGTAAAGTCTATCATTTTGATTTGTTTGTAGTTTGTTCTTAGGTCTTTAGGTTCGTGCTGTCACTCAAGGCAACAATCACGATATGTGTCTTCTTGGCTATCAGATTTCGCTTCTGGTTGGTGCAAAAGTAATATAAATTTTTAAATAAACATTGTTTTCGCAAAGTTTTTTTGAAAAAACTGCCGTTTCAATGAGTACAAAACAAAAATACCATGTATACAGTTGTTTTTTGCATACATGGGAATTGGTTTTGCTCAGAAGGTTGATGATTTGAAGTTTCGCAGGTGGAGAGGAGTCCAGGAACTGCAGAAGTTCGGGAGTTCAGGAGTTCAGACATTACCACTGCCAACAGCCATTGAGCCTGGCGAGGTGAATTCGGGCTATTGTCTGAACTCCTGAACTTCTGTAACTTCTGAACTCCTCTCAACTTGAAACTTCAATTAATGATTCCGCCTCAGCCAGAGAATTTTGTCGGGACTGGTACCGGAGAGGATGTAGGTGCCTTGGATGGACTGGCCTTTCTGTTGCAGGCTGATGGCTCCGGTCTTGGCATCGATGGTATGGATGTCGTAGCGGCCGTTGGCCACGCTTACCTTTCCTTCCTGCCCCAATGTGTAGATCACATAGCCATGCTCGCCGTCGCCTATCGACAGGCATCCCTCGCTGTCGAAAGGCTGCATGCCGCTCAGGTCGCCGAGCAGGGCCAGCTGCAGGTTGTCGCCTTGGGTGGTGTTCAAGGGGATGTTGGGAAGCGAGCCTCCACCCATCAGCACGGCCCACCCGAAGGCGGGATATTGCTGTGAGTAATAGGTGATGGCCTTGCCCGGATAGCGGTCGTGGCACTCGCGTACGGCACGGTACACCTCCATGAATCCGGTCTTGCCTACCTTCACCTTACGCATCCACTGTCGCGGAGCCATGTTCTTGCCGGCCTCGGGTGCCCAAAGCCCATCGGTGTTGTAATGCCAATATCGGATGTCGATGATGTCGACCACGCGGCTGAGCAGGGGGTCGGCCATGATGCTGTCCTGGGCGTCTTTCGTGCAACTCAGGGCCACGAGAGGATGGCGTCCGGTCTCTTTCTCCCACTCGGCGATGGTCTCGAGCCAGAAACGGGTGAAGTGCTGCGGTCCGGTGTATTCGGCACTCAGCAGGTGCACGGCATTGGGCTGGTCTTTCAAGGCTTCCAGACACATCCTGATATACTGGCGGTGGAGGGGGCGCAGGGTGGCGTCGTTTTCATCGTAGAACTGCTCGGCCATGAATATGCGCTTGTCGCCGGCAAAGGGCACGGGCTCGGGGAAGGTGGTGCCGTTGACGTTGTTCACGGGGCGCCACGGACAGTCTACCCAATGGGCGCCGGCCTCGAGGATGTTGTGCTGGAAGTAATGCTCGTTGAAGAGCAGGATGCCGTAGGGCGCGGCCTGGGTGGCAAACTGGTTGAGACGCGACCAGTACCACTGGTTGGGCAGGGTGAGGTCGTAGAGCGACAGACCGTCCCAAGAGGTGCCTTGTCCGCTCCTGGCGAAGGGCTGCTCGTAGAATGGAGGCCACACGTCGCCATCGGCGCGGCGCACGCGCTCATGGTCGGTGCGGCGAAGGTCGTACCACAATCCATAGTGGTGATGGAGCATGGCATAGTGGTGGGTGCTCAGGTAGCCGACCACGCTGTCGATGCGGTCGGTCCACCCTGTGCCCTCACGCCCGGGCACGAAGCGGGTAATGGCGGGACGGGCGCCATGACTCGCGAAATTGTCTTTCACCCGACCGCTCCACCAAGGGATGTCGTATTGGTCGCCAGTGATGAGGCGCCCGTCCAGCGACAGGTGCCCATTCTCTGCCACGATGGTGGGCGCGACCTGCTGGTTGCCCTTTCTTTCCTGAAGGCGGAAGGGTTTTTTACCTTGCGTGGGTGCGGTGAAGGGGATGCTGTCAATCCACATCTCGAGGGTGAGACGGGGGGTGGTGAGTGATTCCTTGGCCAAGGCCATCGCCTGTTCCACGGTGGGCGAGGTGCTGGCATTGGTCGAGCGGGGAAGGATGTGGCCCAAGTCGGCTACCAGCCGCCTTACTCCCACGGTGTCGGACGATAGCGAGGTGAGCCGTCGCTCCAGTTGGTCGTAGAAGAGGGAGCGCGGGGTCACATGGTCGTTGCTGCTGGTCCACTCGCCATTGCCGGTGAGGGTGCCCCAGCAGCCATGGGCGCTGTTGCGGTTGTCCTCGTCGGGCGAGTAGCAGCAGATGGTGGAGGCGGTGCACTGCCACAGCATCGAGTTGGCGGTGTTCCATCCTGTGCCAAACTGGAACTGCTCGAGGTTGGCGAAGAGCAAGTCGCTGCCATCGATGTTCACGATGTCGAACAGCAGGCCTGAGGCCCATGAGCCGATGCTGCCGCTGAAACCCAGCGACTGCTCGCCCTCGCACTGCACGAAGGCATTCGGACCGGCGGCGCAGAATCCTGCTGCGAAGTCGTGGATGCCCTGGCGCGACACGCAGCGCTGCACCAGTGTCTGCTGACCGCGGGTGAGGAACACGCAGCGGCGCCATCCGCCAATCTCCGAAACGGGATCGCTGGCCACGCAGTCTTCTACCGTGATGCGGCTGGTGTGCTTCTGCAGGTTCACCGCCGAACCGGCAAGGTGGTGGAAACTGACGCGGCGTACCCAGCAGTCGCGCGCGTGCTCGGCAAAGATGCCGTCCCAGCAGTGGTCCTCGTCTTTCACGTTGTAGCCGACGAAGGCCGACTCCAGCGTGAGGTTCTCGACACCGCACTCTCTCACCTCGCCGTCATGAGGGGTTCTCAGGATGTAGCCGGTGCCGAAGGTGGGGTCGAGGGTAGTGGTGATGGGGGCGTCGAGGGTGATGGCGCTGCCTTGGATGGAGGCCACCGTGCGGTCCCAGGTGATGTCGATGTCGGTGGGCTTCCATCCGGTATAGTCAAGTCCTCCACCAAAGTCCTCCATCCTCAGGTGCGAAATCCACTGTGCCGTGGAGGGGCGAACGATGTCGATGCGGTCGCCCACAGCCAGGACTTGG
The DNA here is from genome assembly GCA_900320585.1 of uncultured Prevotellaceae bacterium. GTDB lineage: Bacteria > Bacteroidota > Bacteroidia > Bacteroidales > Bacteroidaceae > Prevotella. The sequence continues at coordinate 9,486 of ONSV01000113.1, forward strand.
CCCTGGCTGGCCGACAAGGGTAGGGTGGTGCTGCCGGCCATCACGCACTCGTCGGCAAGGAAAATGGTGTCGGCAGGCGAGGGGGCCATGCTTCCTTCGATGTAGACGATGGCTCCTCGGTCGCAACCGGTCTTCCTCAGAATGGTCGCCTCACGGCCCATGCCACGCACCACAATGCCCGATTGGGTGATGCGCAGGGGGTGGTCGAGGCGGAACGTGCCCTCGCCCAGCAACACGGCACCACGATGACCATTGGCGTTGGGTTTCTGGCGCCCCACCTGGTCGATGGCGGCCTGGATGAGCGGCGAGCAGTCGCCGTCTTGCCATGCCACGAACACGGCCACGCCAACATCGGGTATGTTCTCCTCTGAGGCATGGTAACCGCAGGTAGAGTAGTCCATCGGCACATACAGTTCTTTCTTGGGTTTCTTCTGGGCTTGAAGGCTCATGCCTGCCAGCAGGCAGAGCAACAGTAGCAGCAATCTCGTCTCTCTCATCGTTTTCAGGGTCTCGGGGTTACACAAAAAGCATGGTGAGGTGTCTCTTTTTTAGCATGCTCTCTGAAGGAAAGTTGGTGCACACTGTAGGGACGCAGCATGCTGCGTCCGCA
>ONSV01000184.1 GCA_900320585.1 uncultured Prevotellaceae bacterium
AACCTGTTGTGGAAGAGGAACCGCAGGCACAAGAGCCCAAGACGGAAGGCACCAAGATTTTCACTCTGAAGAGCGAGCAGGACAACGCCCCGAAGGTGAACGTGGTGGGCAGCGCCAACCAGTCGGGCAACCAGGGCACCACATTCCATCATGAGGAGGAACAGAGACCCAACCTCCGGAGCGCGGGGGCGCCCGTAACGGCCAACGACCTCTTCATCCGCGTGAGTGCTAACAAGACTCATGTGCACGAACAGGAGCCGATACTCCTCACCTACAAGGTCTACACGCTCGTCGAACTGACACAGCTCGAGGGAAAAATGCCCGACCTTAACGGATTCCACTCACAAGAGGTGGAACTGCCACAGCAGAAAACCTTCCATATCGAGAATGTCAACGGACGCAACTACCGCTGTGTAACCTGGAGCCAGTATGTGATGTACCCGCAAATGACGGGAAAACTCGAGATTCCAAGCATCACCTTCAAGGGCATCGTCGTGCAGGAGAACAGGAACGTAGACCCCTTCGAGGCCTTCTTCAACGGTGGCTCGGGATATGTCGAGGTGAAGCGCGAGATCGAGGCTCCCGGACTCACCGTACAGGTCGACTCGCTGCCCAACCGCCCGGCCAACTTCTCGGGCGGCGTGGGAAAATTCAATATCTCGGCACAGCTCGACAACCAGGAGGTGAAGGCCGGCGACCCCATCACGCTGCGCGTGGTGGTAGGCGGAGTGGGAAACCTCAAGCTCATCAAGGAACCGGTGGTCAACTTCCCCAAGGACTTCGACAAATTCGACCCGAAGGTGACCGAGAAGACACGCCTCACGGCCAATGGCGTGGAGGGAAACATGGTCTACGACTTCCTCGCAGTGCCCAAGAACAAGGGCGACTATGAGATTCCGGCGGTGGAGTTCACTTACTACGACACCGGCACCAACTCCTACAAGACCATCCAGACGCAGCCGTTCAAGGTGAAGGTGGCGGCGGGAGATGGTACGGCATCGGTGAGCGACTACTCCGAACTGAAAAACAAGGATATCCACCCCATCAAGAAGGGTGTGGCCAAAATCCATAAGGCCAACGAGTTCTTCTTCGGGTCCCCGGCCTACTGGATATGGATTGCCATCCCGCTGGCCGTCTTCCTCGCACTGCTCGTGATGTTCCACAAGAGGGCCATCGACAATGCCAATATTGGAAAGATGAGGGGCAAGAAGGCCAACAAAGTGGCCACACGACGACTCCGAGCAGCCAATCAGCTCATGCTCAAGGGCGAGAACGGACTCTTCTTCGACGAGGTGCTCAGGGCGCTTTGGGGATATGTGGGCGACAAGCTCAATATGCCTGTCGAGGAGCTCTCGCGCGACAACGTGAGCGAGAAGCTGGCCCAGCACGGCGTTGATAACGACACGATCGAAAAGTTTATCGAGGCGCTCGACGAGTGCGAGTTCGAGAGGTATGCTCCGGGCGACCCCGCCGGAAATATGAGCAAGACGTTCGAGTCGGCCATGACGGCCATCATGAAAATCGAGGAGGCGATGAAATCAAGAAAGAAACACAGCGCAGCCACAGCAGTGGTCATCCTGGCCATGCTCTTGCCAGTGCCAGCCATGGCCATCACCAAGGCCAATGCCGATGCCGAATTCACAAAGGGAAACTACCAGCAGGCCATCAAGGACTATGAGGAACTGCTCAAGCAGGGCGTGAGCGCCGAACTGTATTACAATCTGGGCAATGCCTACTACCGGAGCGACAACATCACCCGCGCCATCATCAACTACGAGCGGGCATTCATGCTCTCGCCAGGCGATGAGGACATCCGGTTCAACCTGCAGCTCGCACAGTCGAAGACCATCGACAAGATTGCTCCTGCGTCGGAGATGTTTTTCGTCACATGGTACCAGTCGCTGGTCAATCTCACCAGTGTCGACGGGTGGGCGTATGTCGCCATCGCAAGCATCATCCTCGTGGCGCTGCTGGTGCTCATCTACCTCTTCGCACACAACCTCACGCTGCGCAAGGTGGGCTTCTTCGGGGCGGTGACGTTCCTCGTCATCTTCATCCTGGCCAACGTGTTCGCCTACCAGCAGAAACGGCAGCTCGAGAACCGCAACGGCGCCATCGTCATCGCACCCTCGGCAAGCGTGAAGAAAACTCCGGCCGACAATTCCGAGACCACTTTCGTGCTCCACGAGGGCACCAAGGTCTACATCACCGACAAGTCGATCAGCAAGTGGACGGAGGTGAAAATCGCCGATGGCCGGAGTGGATGGCTCACCAATGACAAAATAGAGGAAATCTGACAACCACGCGAATGGACTTTCAGGGCATAGTGGAATTCGACAGGCAGCTGCTGTCTGTGTTCAATGGAAACCATACGGCTTTCCTCGATACGCTTATGACTACGCTCACCGCCGGCCCCACCTGGATTCCCCTGTACATCGCGCTCCTCTATCTTGTCATCAAGAACAATGAGACCATGACGCAGGTGATGGTCATCGTGGGCAGCGTGGCACTGTGCTTCTTCCTTACCGAGTTTGTCACCGAGGCCATCGTGAAGCCCACCGTGGCCAGGCCACGCCCGCTGAACGACCCGGTGTGGGGCTACGACATGCATGTGGTGGGAGAGCGAAAGCCCAACGATTTCAGCTTCTTCTCGGCACATGCCGCCAATACCTTTGGCATAGCAGTGCTGCTGTCGCTCATCATCCGCAACAAGGTGTTCACGTTTTTCATGGTCACATGGTCGCTTGTCAATTGCTACACCCGACTTTACCTGGCCAAGCACTATCCCACCGACATCCTCGCCGGCCTGTGCTTCGGCGCGCTGGCCGGAACGCTGTCCTATATCGTCTACAGGCTTACCTACAAGCGGTTCTCTGCCAACCAGCGCTACGTGTCGTCGCAGTACACCAAGTCGGGGTATAGCCTCACCGATATCGACATCGTGGCGTTCGTGCTCGTGGCCACCTATTTCTTCGCCATCATTTTCTCGTTGATGATGCACTGACACAAAACGTTTCTTATGGACAATATGCAAGACACAAAGAATATCAGTATCGGGGAGTACGACTATCCGCTCCCCGACAATCGTATAGCGAAATTCCCGCTCACACGGCGTGACCAGTCGAAACTCCTCCTTTATAATAAAGGTGTGGTGAGCGAGGATGTGTTCGCCAACCTGCCCAAATATATCCCCGACAACGCGCTTATGGTGTTCAACAACACCAAGGTCATCATGGCGCGGCTGCTCTTCCGCAAGACAACGGGAGCGCTTATCGAGGTGTTCCTCCTCGAACCGCTACAGCCGGCCGACTACCAGGTGGCTTTCCAGACATCGGGAGCGTGTGAGTGGTGCTGCCTCGTGGGCAACCTGAAGAAATGGAAGGAGGGACCGCTCGAGAGGATGGTGGAGGTGAATGGCAAGAAAACCGTCTTCACGGCCACGAGGGTGGGGGAGACGAAAACCGGACAGCGCATCGCCTTCTCCTGGGACAATGAGGAGGTGTCGTTCGCCGAACTGATTGATGCCGTGGGCGAACTGCCTATACCGCCATACCTGAACAGGGAGTCGCAGGAGAGCGACAAGACTACCTATCAGACGGTGTACTCGAAAATCAAGGGGAGTGTGGCGGCACCTACCGCCGGACTGCATTTCACACAAGAGGTGCTGCAGGCGCTCGACGCGAAAGGGGTCGACCGCGAGGAAATCACGCTCCATGTGGGGGCGGGCACATTCAAGCCGGTGAAGAGTGCCTCTATCGAGGGACATGAGATGCACACCGAACATATCTACGTCAACCGTTCCACTTTCGAGAAACTACTCGCCCATGGATGCGAGGCGGTGGCGGTGGGCACAACCAGCGTGCGTACGCTCGAGAGCCTCTACTATATCGGGGCAAAACTCGTCAGTAATCCCAATGCCACCCCCGACGAGCTCCACGTCAATCAGTGGGAACCTTATGAGAATGCCCCCGACATTCCCGTCGACAGGGCCATCCGCGAGATATTGGATTACCTCGACCGCAATGGAGCGACGGCGCTCCGCACTTCCACGCAGATCATCATCGCCCCGGGCTATGTATACAAAATCGTGAAAAGGCTCGTCACCAATTTCCATCAGCCCAAGAGCACCCTGCTGCTGCTCGTCAGCGCTTTCGTCAAGGGCGACTGGAGAAAAATCTACGACTACGCCCTTACCCACGACTTCCGCTTCCTCAGCTACGGCGACAGCTCGCTCATCATGCCATAGAAGCCCCTAAAAATCAATAACCACAAAGAAATAACCACAATGAAAATAGGAGATAAAGTAAGATTCCTCAGCGAGACCGGAGGCGGCACCGTTGCCGGTTTCCAAGGCAAG
>ONSV01000030.1 GCA_900320585.1 uncultured Prevotellaceae bacterium
CCTCACTCAGCGAGGGAGCCTTGCGCGAGTTCCTCGGTGGCCTCTATCCCACCAGTTATCCCAAGCGTATGCCCGATGGTACGGTGGTCACGGTGCATGAGGAGGAGTGAGACCTGATAGAGATTCGGTAAAGGATGGCTTGAAACCATATGACTATGAGATTGACAGCGAAATATTGGAAAATACTGCTCTCCGTGCTCTTTGGCGTGGTGGTGGCGTTGTTCTGGGCAATACCTTACATGTCGGTGCTGTCGTTCCAGGAACAGTACCAGCTGTTCCTGTTCGATTGGCATTATTTCCTTGAGAGGGTGGCCGTGCCAGGTGGTTTGGCTTGCTATGTGGCCGAATTCATCACCCAGTTCAACTACATCCCGGTGCTGGGGGCTTGCCTGCTGGCTTTGGTCTATGTGTTGGTGCAGCGCATGGTATGGGTGTTGATGCGGCGTCATGCCACGGCCGATGTCTATTACCCGCTCAGTTTCATTCCCTCGCTGATGCTATGGGCACATGCCGGCGACGAGAATGTGATGCTCTGCTTTTTTGTCGCCATCATGGCTTCTCTTTGTGCCATGCTTCTCTATCATGTGGCGAGCAAGGGCGAAATCTTCCCCAGGCACAGATGGTGGAAAATCGCTTTCATCCTCATCGTCATGCCGCTGATGTACTGGTGCTTCGGTCCATGTGTGCTGATGGTGCCGCTTTATATTTTGCTATTCGAGGGCTTCAAGGGGCGCTCTCTGCAAGGGCTGGCCTTGGGCGTGGGGGCTATGGTCTATTCTGTTGCCGTCATACTCTTGTTTGCCAGAGGACTTCAGTACCCGCTGTTCAACCTGTTCGTGGGCGTAGAGTATTATCGCTATCCCGTTTACCAGCCTGTCATGCAGACGGCTATCGAGGTGGTGACGGTCTTGCTGCCGTTGGCTGCGCCGCTGTTGCCGCAAATGCGCAGGAAGTCGTTGCTGGCATGGTCGCAGTGCGTGGTGCTGGCCGTCGGGGGATGGTTCTTCATCAACCATGCCTACGACACCTTGAAGTATGACCTCATCGAATATGACTTCCTCGTCAGGACCCGTCAATGGGATAAGGTCATAGAGAAAGCGGAGAAGAAACAGCCATCGAAACCTTTCGACGTGGCGTGCGTGAACCTGGCTCTCGCCATGAACGGACAACTGAGCGACCGGCTGTTCGAGTTCTTCCAGAATGGGGCAGAGGGACTGTTTCCCTCTTTCCAGCGTGACATGACTTCGCCGTTGCCTCCAGGCGAGGCATTCTATTGGCTTGGTATGGTGAACGATGCCGAGCGCTATGCTTTCGAGGCCCAGGAGGCCATTCCCAACCACCGCAAGAGTGGACGGCTCACGAAACGCATCACGGAGTGCAATATCATCAACGGTCACTACGAGGTGGCGATGAAATATCTCAGGATTTTGGAGAAATCGTTGTTCTACCGCAAGTGGGCGAGAGAGCAGAAAACGATGGTCAGGGAAGGAAGGGTGAACGACGACCCGGTCTACGGCAAGCTGAGGGCCTACCGACAGAAGAAACAGGACTTCCTCTTCAGCGATACGGAGATGGACCAGATGCTCGGACTTCTCTACGTGCAGAATTACGACAACCGCATGGCTTTCGAATACCTGATGTGCTACGAGTTGCTGCAGCGCGACCTGGAGCGGTTCAACGAGTACTATCCCTTGGGTAAATACGCCAAGTTCAGCCGCATTCCCAATGCCTATCAACAGGCGTTGGTGATGCAGTGGACACAGCAGCACGGCAGTTTCGAGGGGATGCCGTGGAGCATCGAGCCTGCCACATGCAACCTGCTCACGCAGTTTGTCAACATCTATATGAAGAACCCGAACGACCCTTCGCTGTCGATGCCACCTCTGGCCGGCACCTTCTGGTCGTATATGCTGGTGAGCCAAGAGGGCAAGGAGAAGAAAGGAAAGCAACAAATGAAGGAGATTTATTGACATGAGAACGAGAAAAAGATATAGCCTTCAGGTCTGGGGCATGATGATTGGCATGGCGGCGTGGCTGATGACGTCGTGTGGCTCTATGCCTGAGAATCCCACTGTCCTGGAGCAACTGCCGCCCATATTCCCCGACTATGTGGGTGTCACCATCCCCGCAGAGATTGCTCCTCTCAATTTCAATTGTTATGGGGAAAACCAGGCTGTTGACGTGGTGGTGCGTGGCGAAAAAGGTGGCCAGCTACATGTCAATGGCGAATATGCCGACTTCGATGTCGACGAATGGCATCAACTGACCCTGCAGAACAAAGGGGCCGCACTCACATTCACCGTATGTGTGAAAAACAATGGCGAATGGATTCAATACAAGGACTTCAATGTAGAGGTGAGTGGCGACAGCCTTGAGGAATGGGGACTCACCTACCGCCGCATACCACCGGGCTACGAGGTGTATGGGAAAATGGGAATCTATCAGCGCGAGCTGTCGACCTTCAGCGAGACGGCCATCCTCGAGAATACGGCGGCCCCGGGGGCTTGCCTCAACTGTCATGTCGCCAACCGCACCGACCCCAATAGCTTCACGTTCCATATCCGTGGCGAACATGGGGCGACACTCATTCATCATGGAGAGACGACCGAACTGCTTAAAGCCAAGAACGACAGTCTCGGAGGGTCGATGGTATATCCTTATTGGCATCCCTCGGGCCGTTTCGTGGCCTATTCCACCAATAAGACCAACCAGTCGTTCCATGCCGTGGCGACCGAGCGGATAGAGGTGTTCGACCATGCTTCCGACGTTTTGGTCTATTCGCCCGACAAGCATGAGATCTTGTTCGACTCGCTCGTGGCCACGAAATCGCATTATGAGAATTATCCGGTTTTCTCTCCTGATGGAAAGACACTTTATTTCTGCGCTGCGGAGTCGAGGATGATTCCCTCCGAATACAAGGATATCAAGTATAACCTGTGCAAAATCGGATTCGACCCCGACAAGGGTGTCCTCACAGGCCAAGTGGATACGATTTTCAATGCCCGCATGATGGGCAAGAGTGCCAATCACCCACGTCCTTCCTACGACGGGCGGTTCCTGTTGTTCACTATGTCCGACTATGGGTGCTTCCCTATATGGCACAAAGAGGCCGACCAGTGGCTGCTCGACTTGCAGACGGGAGAGGCACGGCCTTTGGACGAGGTGAACAGCGATGATACCGACAGTTTCCATAATTGGAGCAAGAACTCACGCTGGATCGTGTTCACGTCGCGTAGGGGGAACGGCTATTACACCCATCTCTATCTGGCGCATGTCGGCAAGGATGGCAGGATGGGGAAACCCTTCTTGTTGCCACAGCGTAACCCATGGGCTTATTACGACGAGACGCTCTTCTCCTTCAATACGCCCGATTTTACCAGTGTGCCTGTAAGACTTGATGCACGGGCTGTGGCACGCGATATCATGTCTGACAAGCGTGTGGAAACCAAAATCAGATAGTACAGCCATGTCGTTTATTCCAATCCTTGTGCTCATCGCCCTCGTCACGTGCTGTGTCGCCGTCTTCGGCAACGCTACGCTCGATGGAGCCAGCCAGGTGTCGCTGCTGGTAGCTTCGGCGGTATCGGTAATGATAGGGGAGCTCACCAAGAAACTGACGTGGAAAGACCTGGAGCAGGAAATCACCAACAAGGTGGCGAGTTGCACGCCGGCCATCATCATTCTCTTGCTCATTGGCGCCATCGGTGGCACATGGATGGTGTCGGGCATCGTACCCACGATGATTTATTATGGCGTGCAGATTATCCGTCCCGAGGTGTTCCTCATCAGCAGTAGTGTGCTGTGTGCCATGGTCAGCCTGCTTATCGGTTCGTCGTGGACCACCGTGGCCACCATCGGTGTGGCACTCATGGGTATTGGCAAGGCGCATGGCTTCGACGATGGGTGGATAGCTGGCTCCATCATCACGGGAGCGTATTTCGGCGACAAGCTCTCGCCGCTCTCCGACACCACGGTGCTGGCCTCCAGTGTTTCGGGAACGCCGCTTTTCACGCATATCAAGTATATGATGAACACCACGGTGCCGGCATTCATCATCTCGTTGAGCATCTTCTTCGTGGCAGGACTCACCGTCGAGGTGTCGCACGAGGGCAACGCACTCCAGTTCATGGAGGCCCTGGGCCATAGCTTCGTGATCTCGCCCTGGCTCCTGGCCGTTCCTATGCTCACCGGTATCATGATTGTCCGGCGGTGGCCGTCGCTGGTGGTGCTGTTCCTGGCGGTGTTCATCGCTGCCATTGTGGCATTGCTGGCGCAGCCTGCACTCATTAGGCGCATCGCCGTGGCCGATGGCGTCTCCATACACGACGTGCTGCTGCCCTATAAGGGCATCATGCAGGTTTGCTATGGCAGCACAAACATCGACACAGGAGCGGCAGAGGTCAACCAATTGGTGTCTACAAGCGGCATGGCGGGCATGATGCCCACCATCTGGCTCATCATCTGCGCCCAGACTTTCGGCGGCGTGTTCACGGCTACGGGACAGTTGCGCGATGTCATCGGCGTCATCCTGCGTTTGGTCCGTGGCACCACCTCGCTGGTGGCGTCTACGGTAGGCACGAGCCTGTTCTTCAATATCGCCATGGCCGACCAGTATCTGGCCATCATGCTGTCGAGCAGCATGTTCCGCGATACCTATAAGGAGAAAGGATACGAATCGAGACTGCTCAGCCGTTCGTGCGAGGATGGTGGAACGGTGACTTCGGTGCTGGTGCCATGGAACACTTGCGGACTCACCCAGAGCACGGTCCTGGGGGTGTCGACACTCACCTATCTGCCCTATTGCTTCTTCAATATCCTCTCGCCCGTCGTCAGTATCATTGCAGCCGCACTGGGATGGAAAATCTATCGCAAGAAGAAGTAAAGTGGCTTGGAAATATTATTTGAAGTTTCGCATTCGCTCAACTTCTTGTATTTCAGTAGTTCAGACAAAAGTCCGAATTCACCTTGTTGGTTCAAAGGTTATTGGCTGTGGTAATGTCTGAACTCCTGAACTTCTGCAACTCCTTTCAAATTATTGAGTGTTAGTTCTTGAAATCCACGGCTTTGCCTTCAAGCGCATCCTTCACGTCATGGGCATCGAAGGGCAGGCGGCCCTTCCCTAACTCGGGAGCGTTGAACGATTTCAGGTTGTAGTCGTAAAAATGGGGGTCTTTTTGGGGCAAAACGAAGGGCTTGTGGGCCTTTCCCCGCCTGTCAACATAACAGAAATAGGGCTTGCCGAAAAGACCGTCATCGCGTTTCGAGGCAAACACCAGCCAGCGGCTGTTCGACGACCAGCTGTGGTAGGTGTCGCTCTTCGCGCTGTTCACTATCAGCATATCGTCGGTCTCTCCTGTCTGCAGGTCCAGCATCCGCAGGTCAGATTCCTGATGCCAGATGGGGAAGGTGCCGTAGTCGGCCACGGTGAATACTAAATGACTCCCGTCGGGACTCACCCTCGGATGACACACCGAAAGTCCTTTCTCCCTACCGTTGAAAAGGGTATCCACCTCGGTGCCTATCGTTCCCGTATTCTCGTCGAAGGCGATGCGGCATAGGCTGTAGCGCATCTCCTTGAGTCCGTCGGGCAAAGTCGTGGGTGGGGCCGAGCAGAAATAGATGTATTTGCCGTCGGGCGAGAAGGTAGGGAAGGTCTCGAATGTCAGCGAGTCGCTGAGCAGCGCGCTGCTGATGATGGTGTTGGTCTCAAGGTCGGCCACATACACATCGGATGCGCGGTCGAACACCTCCAGCCGCTTGCGGGGCATGGCATGGAAGGCGGGGATGATGACATTGGTAGAGAAGGTGATGTATCGGCCGCTCTTGCTGAATCCGAAATACACGCTGCCCGAAACCATGCCGTCGGTCTTGATGTTGAGTTTGGTGAGCTGCCCGTCGCGGTTCAGGATGGCACCGCCACCTTCGCCGCGCACATAGAGCATCGAGAGTCCTGGCTGACGGTTGGCATAGGTGTGGCAGTTCATGCAGCGGTTGCCCACCAGTCCGTAGTGCGAGATCGACCGCTCGTCGAAGTTCTCCAAGCAGCGTTCCTGTAGCGTCAGGTTCTGATAGATCTCGTAGTCGGGCTCTATCAGACGGTAGGTGAGATGGCTGTCGATGCTGTCGGTCACATGCCAAAAGAATGGTTTGTACTCCATCCAAGTGCCATTGATGAGAGCAGTCACTTTCACCTCTATATTACCAACATGGTGTATGAGTTTTTTCCATTCATCAATATCAAATATGGCTTCGTTCCCTTTATTGAGGAGTGTGATGGCTGTCTCTTCCTCGTATTCTGGCATTAAGTCACAGTGTCTGGCCTCCACCTGCACTGCCTCGCAATGGTCATCGCGCACCAAGAAGTTGAGTGGCGCGATATTGCAGGGCATGGTGATGTCGATGTAGTCGGGATACATCTGGGGCAGCGCATTGCTCTTTGTGACATTCTCGGGCGTGGGGGTGCAACCGGCGAGTGCCAGGAGGAGTATGGCGATGACCGCCATCATGCTGTGGGGTATGGGGCGGCGTTTCATATCTTCGGTTTTTTGGCGGTGTCGAAATAATACCAGTAGGTGTCGCTGAAACGGGAGTCGCCGCGATGCTGGTTGTACTCGCCGAACCGTTGCAGGAGACTTTGGTCGACGATGTATTTATTCCATTCCTCCTCGGGGGCGTTGGTGCCGGCGAGGTAGATCATCAGGGCTTGCTGGTAGAGGGGCTTTAGACGGGGACGCCCGGTCGACAAGCAGTAGCGGTCGTAGTCGCGCTTGAAGTTGTCCATGTCTTTCAACAGCAGTGTGCTGCAGAGAATATAGTCGAGGGCAACCGTGTTGTCGGGATTGGAGTCGAGCAACTCCATCATCACCATGTGCAGATTGTCGGTCAGGCGAATGGTGTCGGCCTTGTTCACGAATTGCTGCTTCTCCTTGAAGTAGTGCCATGCCTTGGGCTCCTGGCGCAGGATAAGGTCGGCCCAATCCCCGTAAACCCATGTCTGCTTCAGGATGCGCAGGTATTTGTTGGCCGCCAGCGTGTCGCCGCTCACCAGGTTGCATTCGGCCAGACGCTTCATCATGCGCACGTTGCGGTTGTCGGGGGCAAACACATTGGTCATCATGGCGGCACGCTCGGTGAGGGTCATGTCGCCCAAGGCCCAATAGAGCTCATTCATGTTGTTGATGATGATTTTCGGCGTCGTCGGACCGATGGCATAAAAAGTGCCGAGCTGGTTGGGCTTGAACCGCAGCAGGTGGTCGGGCAATTCGCCTTTCTGGGCTTTCACCAGGTTGTAGAAAAACAGTTGCACTTCGTTGGGATGCTCCTCGCTTTCCACAAGATGCTCCACTTTCTTCCAGTTGCCGAAATAATACTCATTGTCTACGGCGAAGCATTTCTCCAACTGGAAGTCGGGCTGGCTGAATTTTCCAATCCCGGGGTAGGTGAGGGCCTCGCCGGCTGTAAGGTAGTAGTTGCTCAGTCTGCCATTCCCAATGTATGCGAGAAGGGGATAAAGCAACAGGGGGAAGAGGCGTACGAACAAATATCGGAGATAATCCTTGCGCACGGTATGGCAGATGGTGTCGACAAGCACCAATAGGACAAGCGCCCATACGCCATACCCAAATAGCCAATAAGTGAGCAAGGTGCCTACGAATAGTGCAAGGAAAATCATCACCCAGCCTCGTTTCAGACAGCTGCTCAGCAACAGATAGGATGCCAGGCCACCACCCAAGGCTATCACCGACGACAGACGGTAGGTGGTTTTGAGGCAGAACACGGCCTCTATGGTCATCAGCACGATGGCCACACCGAAGGCCCACCAGCGCGAAAGGCCTGCACGCTCGAATGCCCGTCGGGCCAGGTCGCCAACGGTGAGCAGGGCCAGGGTGAGGATGATGGGCCCCATCCAGAGATAATAGTAGAACTGTGTGAGGAAGTCACCTGCCAGACATGCCAGCCAGGCGGGATGGCGCAGGTAAGAGACCATATATCCTCCTGTGAGCAGGAAAATCTGGTTCTGTTCCTGATAGAAGAAATGATAGTGGTAGAAGCCTTGGAAAAACACCATGCATGCCACTCCCCAGAGCAGAATGATGCAGGCCTGGACGATGGCGGTGGGATTTAAAATAGGCTTTTTCGGCATTTTCTCAGTTGTTCTTGCATGCCACGCATTCCATCTCCACCAACCATTCGGGACGGCAGACCTTGCCTTGGAGCAACACGTGCGGGACGTCGGGATAGGCTTTCTGCAAAAGAGCCTCCACCTCTTCGCGGTCGGAGGGGTCGCGCAGATAGACGTAGAAATATTGCACGTCGCGCATCGTAGCACCGCCATCGTGGAGCAGCGCGCTGATGTTCTCGAGCAAACGGCCGGTCTGGCGGTGGATATCGCCCACATAGAGGGCCTTGCCATGCTTGTCGATGCTGGCGGTGCCCGAGATGAAGAAAGTATAGCCTTGCGGGGTCTGGAGACGGGTGCCGCGCTCGAACGACACGCCGTATTCATGAGTGGGGTTCAGGTTGTCGAGGGCCTGCAAGTATTTCTTGTCGCTCTCCTTGATCTTGGGATAGGTGAGGAAGTCGATGGCCACCGACTCGCTACGGGTCTGCGAGAATCCGCCAATGCCCGTACTGGCGATGAAATGGGTCTCAGGGGTGAGTCCTTGGTTGCGGAAGATGTCGTTGCGCGCACGCACCATCCCCTCGTAGTTCACGTCGATGTCGGCCACGTAGATCCATGTCCGCACGCAGTGCTCCTTGAGTGTGAGGCCCAGCTCCTTCATCTTTTCCAGGTATTTGTTGAAGATGAGCATCGTCTGGATGTAAGAGTTGGCACCACGCGTCTCTTCCTCGCTCAGGCGGATGCTGTGGAAGAGGAAGGGCATCTCCTCGGTCGAGGTCTTCAGGAGGATGGAAATCTTCGAACCGTCGAGAGGGGGCTGCTCGATGATAGAGGTGGGAACATGGGTGAGGATATCGGCGAAGAGGGCCGACTCCGTCAGGTCTTTGTATTGGTTTTGGGCATCGCTGAGAAATACCCTGGCAAAGCGCAGTTGCCGGCCCTCGGCACGCTCCTGGTCAAGGTAACGGCCGATGGTGAGATACAGTTCGCCAAGGCGCTCTATAAAGTGACCTCTGCCCTTGGGGGCAAAGATGTTATATCTGTGCATGATGAATGTGATTGTAAGATAGGTTTCGAAACCGCTTGCAAAGATACGATTAAGCGAGGAAAGTGCAAAATTTTTTTTGTACTTTCGAGCGAGAGTATCTTCGCGGCGCAGCCGCAAAGTGTCGATTAAGCGAGGAAAGTGCAAAATTTTTTTTGTACTAAAAGCATGAGTATCTTTTCTGAGTGCCTTCGTTGCGCAAGGGCAATGTGTGAAATGACAAAAGATGGCTGTGCAATCGTGCACAGCCATCTTTGTCGTATGGTCAGTTACTAAAAAGCCCCGGGGCTTTTCAGTCGCGCTTTGCGTCTATCACGGCCTTCACCCTTGCCAGGTACTCGCGCAGGTGGTTTTTAACCCGCCAATAGAGGAACGGGGAGTCGGGGGCATTATACCCGATGGCATTGAGCCCGACGTGCTCTGCCATGTAGATGGCGCGGTTGTTGTGGAATAACTGCGAGATGATGGTGCAGGAGTCCACGCCGAATGTCTTCTTCACATGCTCTATAGAGAGGACGGTGCGGTCGCCTTTCTCGTCGAGAATCAAAATGCTGTCGGGGATACCTTGCTCTATCAGGTCGGAACGCATGGAGAGCGGCTCGTTGTAGCCTTCTTTGTTGCCCGCGCCACTCAAAATCAACTTGTCGAATTTCCCAGCCTTGTAGAGATCCACCGCGGCTTGGATGCGCCCTGCATAGAATGAGTTGGGGCGTCCGCTCTTTGCCTTGGGGGTGGTGCCCAACAAGAGGGCAACCTTGCGGTGGGGTATCTCCGTGAGGTCGGAATAGGTCTTGCCATCGGCGGCCTTGTTGATGATATGGTTGCTGTAGATGATGGCGATAAGGCAAAGCACGATGGGCAGGATAAGCCATTTCAGAGCCTTGCCCAAGAATTTTCTCAGACGACTTCTTCTTTTCCTGTGTCTTCTTCTGCTACTCATAGTTATAGTTATAGGTCTTCAAGTACACGTTTGAGCACGGTCTCGGCCGAAATCTCGCGGTTGGCGGCCTCGGGGATGACGAGAGAGTGGTCGCTCTCTATCACGTCGTCGGTCACGATAAGTCCGCGGCGAACGGGCAGACAGTGCAGGAAATAGCCATTGTCGGTCCACGACATATGCTCGCTGTCGATGGTCCAACTCATATCGCGGCTCAGTATCTTACCATAGTCGGAGGGACAGGTGACTCCCGGACAGCTCCAGTTCTTGGCATATACGAAATGGGCTCCTTCAAGGGCCTTGCGCTGGTCGTATTCCACACGGGCGTCGCCCACGAACTTGGGGTCGAGCTCATAGCCTTCGGGATGGGTGACCACCAGGTCGACGTCGGCGGCGTTCATCCATTGGGCGAAAGAGTTGGGCACGGCCTGGGGGAGGGCACGGCAGTGGGGAGCCCACGTGAGCACCACCTTCGGACGGGCCACAGGCTTGTGCTCCTCGATGGTGATGAGGTCGGCGAAGGCTTGCAGGGGGTGAACGGTGGCGGTCTCCATGGCTACCACCGGACGGCCGCTGTATCTCACAAACTGTCCTACGATGGTCTCGGCATAGTCGAACTCACGGTCGGTGAGGCCGGCGAAGGAGCGCACGGCGATGATGTCGCAGTAGGAACCCATCACGGGGATGGCCTCGAGCAGGTGCTCGCTCTTGTCGCCATCCATGATCACGCCACGCTCGGTCTCCAGTTTCCAAGCGCCGGCATTCACGTCGAGCACGATGACGTTCATGCCCAGGTTGGTGGCGGCCTTTTGGGTCGACAGGCGGGTGCGTAGGCTGTTGTTGAAGAAGATCATCAGCAAGGTCTTGTTCTTGCCAAGGTGCTGGAACGCGTAGCGGTCGCGCTTCACCTCTTGCGCCTCGGCGAGCGCGGCGTGCAGGTCGCCAAGATCTTCCACATTGAAAAATGTTCTAAACTTATTGCTCATGATAGTTGGCTGATTGATTAAAATGGGGGTGATGAAAACATCACCCCACAAAATTACGCAAAAAAAACGGAAAGAGCGAGGCTTACCCTTTTTTTTCGTATTTCTGACGTTAAATTGAGATTTTTTCAGGCTCTCACTTGCCCATGTCCCTCAATGAGCCATTTGTAGGTGGTCATCTCGTCGAGAGCCATCGGACCGCGCGGACCCAGCTTTTGGGTGCTAATGCCAATCTCTGCTCCAAGGCCAAACTGGGCACCATCGGTAAAGCTCGTGGGAGCGTTCACATACACGCAGGCGGCGTCGACCTGCGACTGGAATTTCTCGGCGGCTTGGGCGTTCTCGGTGATGATACACTCGCTGTGGCCACTACCATAGGTGCTGATGTGTTTGATGGCGGCCTCGAGGGAGGGCACGGTGCGGATGGCCATCACATAGTCCATGAACTCGGTGCCGAAACTCTCGGCGGTGGCATGTCGGAGCAGTTCGGCGGGATATTTGCCCTGCAGGGCATCATAGGCTTGCTCGTCGGCATAGATGACCACGTTGCTGATGATGAGTGGCGCGATGAGTTCGCTGAGGTCCTTCAGGCGCGACTCGTGCACGATAAGGCAGTCGAGGGCGTTGCACACGCTCACACGGCGGGTCTTGGCATTGTTCACGATCAGCCGGCCGATGCCCAGGTCGGCGTCGGCGTCGAAGTAGGTGTTCACAACGCCGGCACCGGTCTCGATGACGGGAACGCGGGCGTTGTCGCGCACGAACTCGATGAGGCGTTTGCCGCCACGGGGTATGCAGAGATCGATGTATCCCACGGCATTGAGCATCTCGCCCGTGGCCTCATGGGTGGCTGGCAACAGCTGCACCACGTCGGGGTTGAAGCCTTGCCTGAGCAGGATGTCGTGGATGAGGGCCACGATGGCCTTGTTGGAGTCGTCGGCATCGCGGCCTCCTTTCAGCACACAGGCGTTGCCGCTCTTGAAACAGAGCGAGAAGACATCGAAACTCACGTTCGGACGGGCCTCGTAAATGATGCCGATGACACCGAAGGGCACGCTCACCCTGCGCAGGTGAAGGCCATTGTCGAGGGTCCGCTCAAGCAGGGTCTTGCCAAGGGGAGAGGGGAGGGCGGCCACATGGCGCATGTCGCTGGCAATGCCGGCGAGGCGCTTCTCGTCGAGCAGCAGACGGTCGTAAAGGGGGTTGCTGCGGTCCATGCGGGCCAGGTCGAGGGCATTGGCCTTGAGAATGGCGTCCTTGGCCTTGAGAATGGCATCGGCAAGCTGGTTGAGCAGGCTGCTCTTGCGGTGGTCGTCGATGAGTGCCAACTCGCGCGATGCGGCCTTGGCGTTCTCGAACATCTCTTGTAATGTCTTGTCCATAATCTTTGTCTCCTATTCCATGTAAAGATAATCGTAGTGTATGATGGGTTTCTGGTCGTGCCGGCCGATGAGGTCGCGGGCAGTGGCACTGTCGTAGGCCGAGCGGCCAACGGCTATCTTCGTGCCCTGGGGGTCGACGATGCTCACCAGGTCGCCTTCCTCGAAGTCGCCTTCCACACCGGTCACGCCTACCATGAGCAAGCTCACGGCACGCTGGCCCTGGAGCGCCTCGCAGGCACGGGCGTTCACACGTAGCACTCCCTTGGCGAAACTGTCGCTGTGGGCTATCCATTTCTTGATGCCCGACACGTTCTCCTGCAGGGGCTCAAACTCAGTGTGAAGGGTCGTCTCGGGACGCTCCACCAGGTCGATGAGGATGTTGTCGCGCTTGCCGTTGGCGATAATCACGCGGATGCCCTCGTCGGCCACCTTGCGGGCAATGTTGCATTTCGTAATCATACCCCCACGGCCGAAGCCGCTCTTGCCAGCCTGGATATACTCGCTCAGGTCGGTGCCGGTCTTCACCTGGCGGATGACCTGCGACTGGGCCGAGGCGAGCGGACCATCGTAGATGCCGTCGATGTTGCTGAGGATGACGAGGGTGTCGGCGTCCATCATCGAGGCGATGAGGCCGGAGAGCTCGTCGTTGTCGGTGAACATCAGTTCGGTGACGCTCACCGTGTCGTTCTCGTTGACGATGGGCACCACGCCGTTCTCGAGCATCACCGTCATGCAGGCACGCTGGTTGAGGTACTCGCGGCGGGTGGAGAAACTCTCTTTCATCGTGAGCACCTGGCCTACGGGGATATGGTATTCGCGAAAGAGGTCGTAGTAGAGATTGATGAGCTTGGCCTGGCCGAGGGCGGAGAACAGCTGACGCTGGGCCACACTGTCGAGACGGCGCGACACCTTGATCTCGCCACGCCCACTGGCCATGGCACCACTCGAGACCAGAATCACCTCGTAGTCGTGCTGGCGCAGCCAGGCGGTCTGGTCGACGAGGGCGGAGATGCGCGTGATGTCGAGCTTGCCGTTGTCACGGGTCAGCACGTTGCTGCCAATCTTCACTACGATTCTTTTCTTGCTCATAGCGTCATTTCTTTTGGTTGTCGTTGGCGCGGATCTCCACCCTGCGAATCTTGCCGCTGATGGTCTTCGGCAACTCGTCCACGAACTCGATGATGCGGGGGTATTTGTAGGGGGCGGTCACACGCTTCACGTGGTTCTGCAGCTCCTTGACGAGGGCGTCGGAGGCCTTGGACTTCCATTCGGCACCAAGCACCACGGTGGCCTTCACCACCATGCCGCGAATCTCGTCGGGCACACCGGTGATGGCACATTCCACCACGGCGGGATGGGTCATCAGCGCGCTCTCTACCTCGAACGGGCCAATGCGGTAGCCACTGCTCTTGATCACGTCGTCGATGCGGCCCTCAAACCAGTAGTAGCCGTCTTCGTCGCGCCAGGCCACGTCGCCGGTGTGGTAGACGCCATCATGCCAGGCTTTGTGTGTGAGCTCCTCGTCGCGGTAGTAGCCCTTGAAGAGTCCGATAGGCTTGCCATTGCGGGTGCTCACCACAATCTCGCCCTTCTCACCATCCTCGCAGGAGGTTCCATCGGGGCGCACCAGGTCGATGTCGTACTGGGGGTTGGGGATGCCCATGCTGCCGGGCTTCGGGTCCATCCATGGCATGGTTCCAAGGGTCATGGTGGTCTCTGTCTGGCCGAATCCTTCCATCAGGCGGATGCCGGTAAGCTCATAGAACTTGTCGTAGACGGCGGGGTTCAGGGCCTCGCCGGCGGTGCAGCAGTAGCGCAAGGCGCTGAGGTCGTATTGGCTGAAGTCCTCGCGGATGAGGAAACGGTAGACGGTGGGTGGGGCACAGAACGAGGTGACATGGTATTTCGCCATCTGCCGCAGCATGCTGTCGGCGGTGAATTTCTCGTGGTCGTAGACAAACACGGCGGCACCGGCAAACCACTGACCGTAGAATTTTCCCCATACGGCCTTGCCCCATCCGGTATCGGCGACGGTGAGGTGGATGCTGTCTTCCGACAGGTTGTGCCAGAACACTCCGGTGGTGAGATGGCCAAGGGCATAGAGGAAGTCGTGGGCCACCATCTTGGGCTCACCGCTCGTGCCGCTGGTGAAATACATCAGCATGGTGTCAGAGTTGCTGTTCACATGGTCGGGGCGCACAAACTGGGGAGCATTGCCAATCTCTGCCTTCCAGTCGTGGAAACCCTCGGGCACGATGGGACCGATGCTGACGAGGGTCTTCACCGTCGGACTGTCGGGCATCGCGGCGGCCACCTGGCCCAGCACGTATTCCTCGCCCACGCAGATGATGCCTTTCACCGAGGCGCGCGTGTTGCGGTAAACGATGTCTTTCTTGGTGAGCATGTGGGTGGCGGGGATGGCCACGGCACCCAACTTGCAGAGGGCAAGCATCGAGACCCACCACTCCAGGCGGCGCTTCTCGATGAGCATCACCATGTCGCCATGGCCGATGCCCAGCGACTGCAGGTATGCGGCGGCCTGGTCGCTCTCACGTTTCAGGTCGGCAAAGGTAAGGCGTATCTCCACACCTTGGTCATTGGTCCAAAGAAGGGCCAGTTTGTCGGGTTGTTCTGCCGCCCAGGCGTCCATCACGTCGTAGGCGAAGTTGAAGTTCTCCTTGATAATGAAACGCAGGTTGCTTTTGAAATCTTCCACCGAAGAGAAGGAGGTCTGCTCTAAAAATCTTTCTACCATTGTGTCGTGTCGTTAGAAAATGATGGCTAAAAACCTTACGGGCTTGTCGTTGAGCGTGCGCATGCCGTGAGGCTGGGTGGCGTCGAAGTAGACGGAGTCGCCCTCCTGGAGCGTGAGCACTTTCGGACCGATGGTGAGCTCCATCGAACCCTCGAGCACCATGTTGAATTCCTGACCGCTGTGCGAGTTCATCTCCTTCGGCGTGTCAATGGGCTTGGGCTCTACCGTGACGATGAAGGGGTCGGCTTTCCTGCCGCGGAAACCGCTGGCCAGACTCTCGTAGTTGTAGGCGCTGCGGCGCTCCACGCTCATGCCATGCCCCTTTCGGGTGAGGAAGTAGCTGCTCATTTTGGGCTCTTCGCCAAACATCAGCACGTCGAGCGACACGCCATACTGCTTGGCTATCTTCTGTAGGTTGGCCACGGAGAGCTCGCTCTCGCCTTTCTCCATGGCAAGGTAATTCTCGAGCGAGATGCCACAAAGCGAAGCCATCTCGCTGGCTTCGATATCGAGCACGTCTCGCAGACCGCGAAGGCGCTCTCCTATCTGTCTCAGTTGTTCGTCCATAATATTTGTTGATAGGGATTGGTTGACTTATTTCATACCGGCTTTCAGACCGCGGATAACGGCGCTGGTGAAACCGGCGTTCTCCATCTCGTTGAGACCTTTGATGGTGACACCACCAGGGGTGGTCACCTTGTCGATCTCGGTCTCGGGATGGTTGCCAGTAGCCTGAAGGAGAGAGACGGCGCCTCTCACCGTCTGCAGCACGATCTGCTGGGCGTCAGAGGCGCGGAAGCCTATTTCCACGCCACCTTCCACAGAGGCGCGCACATAGCGCATGGCATACGCGATGCCACACGAGGCAAGGGTGGTGCCAGAGGCCAGCAGGCGCTCCTCGGTGACGATGCACTGGCCGAGTTCCTCAAACAACCGCAGCACGGTGCCGGTCTCGGCCTTGTTGGCAGTCACTGGCACAAGGAAGGTCATCGACTCTTTCACGGCGATGGCGGTGTTGGGGATGGCCAGGAACAGCTTGGGCTGCACGAGGTCGCCTTTGTCGAGCCAGGTAAGGATGCTCTCCGACGGCACGCCGGCAGCGATGACGACAATGGTCTGCCGTTGGTAGTTGAGGGTGGGCTTCATACCTTTCAGCACGCTCTCCACCAGCCATGGCTTCACCACCACCATCAGGATGTCGGCCACGCGGGCGGCGGCATTGTTGTCGGTGGTGATGCTGGCTCCTGACTTGGAAAAACGGTTGAGGGCAGCCTCGCTGGGGTCGGCGATGGTGATGTCGGAGGCGGCGACGGCCTCGCTTTGCATGAGGCCCTCGGCAAGGGCACCGCCCATGGCGCCCGCTCCAATGATGGATATCTTCATGATAATGCGTTTGTTAGTTTCTCGATAAAGGCATCGGCTTCAGCACGGCCAATGCACAATGGGGGCAGCAGGCGCAAGGTGGTGGTGCCCGAACTGCCCACGAAGCAATGCTCTTCGTAGACCAGCCGCTCGCGAACGGCTTTCTGGGGGATGTCGAGCTCGATGCCTATCATCAGGCCGCGTCCGCGCACTTCCACGATGTGGGGCTGACTCGCCTGAAGGGCTCGCAGGCGTTGCATCAGGTAGTCGCCTGTCTCGCGGGCATTGTCGATGAGATGTTCCTCCTCGATGGTGTCGAGCACGGCGAGGGCGGCGGCACAGGCCAGGTGGTTGCCGCCAAAGGTGGTGCCGAGCTGACCGTAGACGGGGGTGAATGCCGGGGAAATGAGTACGGCCGACATAGGGAATCCGTTGGCAATGCCCTTGGCCACGGTGATGAGGTCGGGACGGATGTCCAGCCACTGGTGGGCGAAGAACTTGCCGCTGCGTCCGTAGCCGCACTGTATCTCGTCGCAGATGAGCACGGTGCCATGGGCCTTGCAGGCCTGGCTCAGCCGCTGGGCGAACTCACGCTCCACCATACGGATGCCGCCCACTCCCTGGATACACTCCAACAGGCAGGCGCATACGTCGCCCTTGGCAATCTCGGCTTCCCAGGCGCTGATGTCGTTCAGCGGCAGGTAGGTCACATGGTTGTTGGCGTTGACGGGGGCGATGATCTTGGGGTTGTCGGTGGCTTCCACGGCAAGCGAGGTGCGGCCATGGAAAGCTTTCTGCGACACCAGGATGCGGGTGCGGCCCGTGTGGAACGAGGCGAGTTTCAAGGCGTTCTCGTTGGCCTCGGCTCCACTGTTCACCAAAAACAGTTGGTAGTCGTCGTAGCCGCTTACCTCACCCAGACGGGTGGCCAACTGCCGTTGCAGGTTGTTGACCACGGAGTTGGAGTAGAAGCCCAGTTGGCTGACCTGACGGCTGACGGCCTCCACGTAGTTCTTGTGGCTATGGCCGATGCTGATGACGGCATGGCCGCCGTAGAGGTCGAGATACTCGGTGCCTTGGTCGTCGAACACCTTGCAGCCTTCGCCCCTCACGATGTTCACGTTGAGCAGGGGATATACGTCGTAGAGTTTCATTGTGGTTTCTTGGTTTAAAATGCACTTGGCTTGAGGCGCAGACCGGCTGTCTCGTCAAGGCCAAACATGATGTTCATATTCTGGAGGGCTTGTCCCACGGCTCCTTTGAGCAGGTTGTCGATGCACGAGGTGATGAGCAGCTTGTCACCGTATTTCTCGCAGTGAACCAGACATTTGTTGGTGTTCACCACTTGTTTCAGGTCGAGGGCCTTGTCCACATAATGGGTGAAGGGAGCGTCGGCATAGAAAGCCTTGTAGGTGGCCACGATGTCGGCGATGGGGGCTTCAGTCCGCACTACCTCGGTAGCGAAGATGCCACGGGCGAAGTCGCCCCGGTAGGGGATGAAGTCGATGTGGGCCTCAAGATGACCCTGCACCTGGCGTAGGCTTTGCTCTATCTCGGGCACGTGCTGGTGACTGAAGGGCTTGTAGATGCTCATGTTGTTGTTGCGCCAGGAGAAATGGGTGGTGCCTGTGGGCTTTTGCCCGGCTCCCGTACTGCCGGTGATGGCGTTCACCGACACGTCGTCAAGGATGAGGCCCATCTTCGCGGCGGGCAGCAGTCCGAGTTGGATACAGGTGGCAAAGCAACCTGGGTTGGCGACGTGCTTGGCCTGGGCGATGCGGTCGCGGTTGATCTCCGGCAGTCCATAGACGAAGTCGTTGCCGGGGGCAGCCAGCCTGAAGTCCTGGGCGAGGTCGATGATACGTATGCCCTCGGGCACGTCGTGCTGGGCAAGGAAAGCCTCGCTCTTGCCATGGCCGAAACAGAGGAAGAGCACGTCGGCCTGACCGAAGGGCATCTCGTCGGTGAACACCAGGTCGGTCTCACCATAGAGTCCTTCGTGTACGTCGGTGATGCGGTTGCCGGCATTGCTCTCGCTGTGGATGAAGGCTATCTCGGCGTCGGGATGGTTGAGGAGGAGGCGGATGAGCTCGCCGGCGGTGTAGCCGGCACCTCCAAGTATTCCTATCTTGATCATGGGTGGATGACTATTGGAAAACGGTGACTGTTATCGCTCCTCGTCGGGATGGATGCCGTAGTAAACGCGCAGGGGAGTGCTGAGCACCTTGATGAAGCCCTTGGCCTCGTCAGAGGTCCAGCCATGCTGCATCTCGCCGTATTCGCCGAGTTTCGACTTGAGCAGGTCGTCGGCGGAGTCGACACCCACGGTCTCGAAACCGAGTGGACGGAGACGAAGGATGGCGGTGCCATTGACATGGCGCTGTGAACTGGTGAGCATGGCCTCGATGTCGGGCATCACGGGCTCCAGATACTGGCTCTCGTGTAGGAACATGCCATACCAGTTGGCTACTTGGTCTTTCCAGTATTGCTGCCATTTGCTCAGCGTGTATTTCTCGAGCATGCGGTGGGCCTCGATGATGAGCTTGGGGGCGGCGGCCTCGAATCCCACACGGCCCTTGATGCCGATGATGGTGTCGCCCACGTTGCAGTCGCGGCCGATGCCATAGGCGGCGCCAATCTCCTCGATGCGCTGGATGGCCTTCACCTTGTCGGCGAAGGGCTCATCGTCGACAGCCACAATCTCGCCTTTCTCGAAGGTGATGCGCAGGGTCGTCTCCTCGTCGCGGGTCACATGCTTCAGGAAAGCTTCCTCGGGCAAGCCCTGGGCGGAGTCGAGTATCTCGCCACCACAGATGCTGGTGCCCCAGATGCCTACGTTGTAGGAGTATTTGAGCTTGGCGAAATCGGCCGAGAACCCATGCTCGTTCAGGTAGTCCACTTCTTCCTGGCGCGAGAGCTTCTGGTCGCGGGTGAGGGTGATGATCTCTACACCGGGGGCCATCACCAGAAAGGTCATGTCGAAGCGTATCTGGTCGTTGCCGGCTCCGGTGGAGCCATGGGCGATGGCGTCGGCACCGATCTCCTTGGCATAGCGGGCAATGGCGATGGCTTGGAAGATTCGCTCCGAGGAGACGGAGATGGGGTAGCAGTTGTTGCGGAGCACATTGCCGAAAATCATGTATTTCAACGATTTCTCATAATACTCGTGGGTGACGTCGAGGGTGACGTATTGGGTGGCGCCAAGGGCATAGGCGTTCTCCTCGTTCTTTTTCAGTTGCTCGTCGCTGAATCCGCCAGTATTGGCACAGGCAGCGTAAACGTCGTAGCCCTCGTTGGCAAGGCGCATCACGGTGTAAGAGGTGTCGAGACCGCCCGAGAAGGCTACTACTACTTTTTTCTTTGTCATGACTAATGGGTTTTATTGTGGGATGGTGTCCCGTCTTTGTTTGTATCGGTTGTTGGGATTGGGGCGACTATTGGTCGAGTTGCTTGATACGCTCAAGCACCTCGGTGGGAATCTTGGCGGGCAGGTGCTCCTCTGGGTCGTAGAGCATCGCGGTGCAGATGCAGTATTTGCGGTTGGTGCGTTTCAGTATGTCAACATTCACGCAACCCTCGCAACCACGCCAGAAGGCCTCGTCGTCGGTGAGGTCGTCGAAGGTCACGGGCTGGTAGCCCAACTTGGTGTTCATGGCCATCACGGCTGCACCACTGGTGAGACTGAAAATCTTGGCACGGGGCCAACGGGTGCGGGCCAGGGAGAAAGTCATCTCCTTGATGCGCCTGGCAATGCCACGCCCGCGGTAGTCGGGGTGGACAATCAGTCCCGACGTGGTGACATAGTGCTTGTTGCCCCAGGTCTCGATGTAACTGAATCCGGCAAACGTCTCGCCGTCGAGGGCTATGACAGCCTTCGCCTCGCGCATCTTCGTCACCAGATACTCATGTGTGCGGCGGGCAATACCCGTGCCTCTCACCTTGGCGGCTTCGGAAATCGTCGACAGGATGGTGTCAACATATTTCTCATGCGAGGCATCGGCCACCACAACTTGTATTTCTTCCATTTTCTTGCGTTTGGTTTTTGCTTTTCCTAAATGGGGCGGGTTAGCGTATGTTGGGGATAATTACGCTCAGGTCTTCTATCACGGCATCAATGGGGGCGCCTTCCTTGATCACGATGAATATCGTGTCGTCGCCTGCTATAGTGCCAATGATGTTCGGACTGTCGCTGTTGTCGATGTTGTAGGCAATACTGCTGGCATAGCCCGGACGGGTCTTGATCACTCCCATGTTGCCCGAGAAACTGATCGACACAAAACCTGAGGTCTGAAGCATCTCCATTGCCGTGCGGGGCTTGGTGATGCGCTTGTACATTGTGTCGTTGGGCAACACATATACGTATTTGCCGTTCATACTCGCGGCTTTGGCTACCTTCAGTTGCTTCAAGTCGCGGCTCAGGGTGGCTTGAGTGAGCTTGAACCCTTCTTTCTCCAATGCCTGAAGTACTTCTTCCTGACTGCCTAACTCCATACTCGAAATCAGCATCTTCAGGGCTTCCATTCTGCTGTTCTTGATTTTCATACGCGCATAAATATTCTTTCGGGGTGCAAAATTATGCAATATTGAGAACTTCACAAAATAATTATGCGTGAAAATGCATATTAAATGGAAAAAAATTGGCAGGACATGCCTTTCTGGTGTGAAAATACACGAAAAGACGCCTGTGCGGACAAATAATGATGGGCGACAATCGCCGCCCATCAGTAGTCATTTCTCGTTTTTCCGGTCCTCTAAACCTCACTGTAAAATCAGTTTCTCTTTCCCAAGATGCTGAGCAAGTGGATAAAGAGGTTGATGAAGTCGAGATAGAGGGTGAGCGAACCGAGCAATGCCAGTTTCTGGGCATTGGTGTCGGCGTACTCGAAACTCATGCACATCTGCTTGATCTTCTGGGTGTCGTAGGCGGTGAGACCCACGAAAATCAGCACGCCAAGATAGCTCACTACCGTGGTCACCATGCTGTTATGGAAGAACAGGTTCACCAGCGTGGCGATGATGATGCCGATGAGGCCCATGAACAGGTATTTGCCAAGCGAGGTGAGGTCGGTCTTCGTGGTGTAGCCAATCAAGGCCATCACGGCAAAGGTGCCAGCGGTGATGAAAAACACTTGCGTGATGGATTCCTGCGTGTAGATGAGGAAGATGCTCGCCAGCGTGAGACCATTGATGATAGAGTAGACAACGAACATCAGCGTGGCGGCGGTGAGCGACAACTTCCGTATGGCGGCGCTCAGACCGATCACCAGTGCCAGTTCGGCAATGATCAGGCCCCACATCAGTGCCGGGGTAGAAACCAATGTGAAGATAAAGTTGGAGTGGGCAACGTAATATGCGGTGAAGCCTGTAATGACAAGGGCAAGCGTCATCCAAACATAAACCTTGCGCATAAGGGTGGAGAATGCCGTGGGCATGTACCTTTCCCTCTCGCGTGCGTTGATGCCGCTTTCTTGCTCCCTGATGATTGATGCTAAATCTTTTTCGTTCATTTTTTATAGATGTTAAGATGGTTCAATTATTTATCTTGCAAAAAAGATGCCAAATCGTGTACTGGCTCTCTTTGGGCGCAAAAATAAGGAGAAACGATGAAATAAAAGAAAAATCATTGTTTTTTTTCATTTATTTAATGAAACGGCTGTGAATACTTGGCATTTGTTGTCGCTTTCTTTTATATACCTTAATAATATATCTCAACTTTGGCAAGTTGAGAGGAGTTCGGGAGTTCAGGAGTTGCAGGAGTTCAGACAATAGCCCGAATTCACATCGTCAGGCTCAATGGTCGTTTGCTGTGGTAATGTCTGAACTCCTGAACTCCTCTCTGCCATTTTTCTGCTGTCTGGGAACTGATTGAAGGCGGAAACAATAAGACTTCTGTTTCCGACAAACGTGGGCGAGTGGCGTTTTTCTGCTTCAAAGTCTTCTTTTCCCCGGCAATCTCTTGATGTATGTCAAGAAACTCGAAAAAGTTGCGTTTTCTCTGTAAAAATCCCTTTGAAAATTTGGTTGGTTGCGGAGTAATGCCTACCTTTGCATCCGCTTTTGGGGCTTGGCCCTGACGAGCGACAAGAATAAGCGTTCTTTGGAAGATTTACATAGAAGACAAGTAGTACAAGAAGCAGCGCCGCCTGCCGTTTTTCGTGCAGTGTGGCGTGGGTAGAAGATACGAGC
>ONSV01000116.1 GCA_900320585.1 uncultured Prevotellaceae bacterium
AGATCTCCACAGGATCGGTATCCTTCTCGAGTACGCGTGTCATAGCAGCCACATGGGCCTTGGCCAGGTCGACAACGTAGATATAGTCGCGGATGCAAGTACCATCAGGAGTGTTGTAGTCGTTGCCGAAGATCTTGAGCTGCTTGCGCACACCGATGGCCGTCTGGGTAACGAAAGGAATGAGGTTCATGGGCACGCCTATGGGGAGTTCGCCAATCAATGCCGATGGGTGGGCACCAATGGGATTGAAATAACGGAGGATAACCGACTTAATGTTAGCTCCGCTATGGATATAGTCTTGTATGATTTCCTCGTTGATCTGCTTGGTGTTGCCATAAGGGCTGAGCGCCTTCTGGATGGGAGCCTGCTCGGTGACAGGAAGGTTCTCGGGAGATGGCTGACCGTAAACGGTGCAACTCGAAGAGAAGATGATGCCCTTGACCTGATATTTGGGCATGAGCTCGAGCAAGTTGATGAGGCTGTTGAGATTATTGCGGTAATAGAGCAGCGGTTTCTCCACACTCTCGCCCACTGCCTTACTGGCGGCGAAATGAATAATGCCCTGGATATTGGGGTATTTGGCAAAAACGGCCTCGAGAGCGGCGAAATCGCAGCAGTCGACCTTCTCGAAGGCGGGACGGATGCCCGTGATTTTCTCAATGCCATCAATCACTTCGGCTTTGGAGTTGGACAGGTTGTCGATGATGACGACGTCATATCCTGCCTGTTGGAGTTCTACGGTGGTATGGGAGCCAATAAAGCCCGTTCCACCTGTCACCAAGATTGTTTTTTTCATTTTTCTTTTGAGTTTTTATTGTTGATTCTAAAGAAATTCCATGAAAGGCCGGTGAGACCGGCAATACCTAAAACAGTGGGCGGGCAATGCCCGCCCACAACTTTATCAATCGAGGCCAAAGAGGGTCTTGAGACCGCCATCGACACCCGAGAATCCCATGAACGCAAGGCTTAGCAGGCCAGCCGTTACCATCACGATGGCCATACCACTCATGCCCTTGGGAATCTTGACCAAAGCCAGTTGCTCGCGAATGCCGGCAAACACAGCCAGGGCCAATGCGAATCCCAAAGCCGTGGAGAAGGCATAGACCACCGACTCGAGCAGGTTGTAGTCTTTCTGTATGACAAGAATGGCCACACCCAGCACGGCACAGTTGGTAGTGATGAGGGGCAGGAAGATGCCCAGGGCCTGATAGAGGCTTGGCGACACCTTCTTGAGCACAATCTCCACCATCTGCACAAGCGATGCGATGACGAGGATGAAGGCCAGTGTCTGTAGATATTGCAGGCCAAACGGGTCGAGCACGTATTTCTGCACCAGGAAGGTAACGATGGTGGCCAGTGTGAGCACGAATGCCACTGCCCCACCCATTCCGAGGGCTGTATCAATTTTCTTCGACACGCCCAAGAATGGGCAGATGCCGAGGAACTGCGACAACACAATGTTGTTGACGAAGATAGCCGATATGAATATCAAGATGTACTCCATAGTTATACCTTTCTGATTTTATTGACGATAGCGATAAGGAAGCCAAGGGAGATGAACGCTCCCGGAGGCAGCACGAAGATGAGAATGTTGAGAGCCTCAGGCAACAAGGTGAAGCCAAAGAGCGACCCTGCACCGAGAAGTTCGCGCACCATGCCAAGCAGGGTGAGTGCGAAAGTGAAGCCAAGACCGATACCTACGCCATCGAAGAAACTTGCCACTGGGTTGTTCTTACAAGCGAAGGCCTCGGCGCGTCCCAAGATGATACAGTTGACCACAATCAGCGGGATAAACAGACCGAGCGCGCTGTCGATATCGGGCAAGAAAGCCTTGATGACCAGCTGGAGAATGGTGACGAACGAGGCGATGACCACGATGAAAACCGGGATGCGCACCTTGTCGGGCGTGAGGTTCTTGATGCACGAGATCACGACATTGGAGCAGATGAGCACCACCATAGTGGCCAGGCCCATCGACATACCATTGATGGCAGACGTGGTGGTGGCCAGCGTGGGACACATGCCGAGCATAAGGACGAAGGTAGGATTCTCCTTAATCAGTCCATTGACAAGAATTTTCATATTGCTCATAGTAGACTCCTTTCTTATTTTACAGCCACTTTTTTCGTGGCACCGCTTTTGGCATCGGTGTTTTGTTTCACATACACTTCATAGGCTTGGTTGACCGCCTTGAGGAAAGCCCTCGAGGTGATGGTAGAGGCCGTGATGGCATCTACCTGTCCACCATCCTTGGTGACAGAGAGAGGTGTGGCGGGATTGAGGCCTATGATACTGGCCTTCCCGTCTTTCTGGAACCACTTGTCGGCTTTTGCGCCCAGACCAGGTGTCTCGGCATGTGCCAGAAGCGTATAGCCCAGAATCTCGCCAGCAGGATTGAATCCCACAAGCACTTTCAGGTCGCCACCGAACCCCATCGTGGTACTCTCGACGGCGGCTCCCAGGTCTTTTCCACTGGCATCGGCAGCCTTGTGCACAATGAACACCTGCTCCTTGCCATCGAACTCCTTGCGGATGGTGTCGTTGGCCGTCACGTTGAGGTTGTCGCTGCCGAGCACAGCCTTGATACCATCGGCAAGCGCCTTGTCGGCCTGCTTCTGTATAGGCCCTTCGGTGACATGGTTGACGATGGCCAGCAGTCCGCCCATGATCAGCGCCACGATGACGAGCACGGCCACCATATTGAATAATGAAGACTCAAGTTTTTTCATTTTTTCGTTACCTCCCCAAATCGTTTAGGTTTGACATAAGCATTGATGAGCGGCGTGAAGGCGTTCATGATGAGAATGGCAAACGACATTCCCTCGGGATAGGAACCCCAGTTACGTATCACGACGGTGAGCAAGCCGATTCCAACACCATAGATAAGCTGTCCCTTATGCGTCATAGGCGAGGTGACATAGTCGGTGGCCATGAAGATGGCACCGAGCATCAGACCACCACTCAGGATGGCAGCAAACGGGTTGGCATAGATAGGATTGGCCAGATGGAGAAGGCCACAGAGCACGAAAACGGTGGCGATGATACTGACGGGAATATGCCAGGTGATAATCTTCTTCCAAAGCATATAGACCAGTCCGATGAGCAGGGCCAGTGCGCATATCTCACCGATGGTACCCGCACCACCCTCGGTGACGTTGCCGAGGAGCAGGTTGAGCGAACTGGGCAACTGCTCGAGCACAGACGCATCGCCCGTCTTGATGGCCACCTTCATGATGCTCAATGGAGTGGCACCTGTGGCGGCGTCGACATAACTGCCCCATTGTCCTACCACCGGCCAGGATGTCATCTGTGCGGGGAAGGAGACGAGCAGGAAGCAGCGTCCGACAAGAGCCGGGTTGAACGGGTTGCAACCGAGTCCGCCAAAAGTCATCTTGCCGATACCTATGGCCACCAGCGCACCGATGAGGATGATCCAGATGGGAAGGTTGGACGGCAGGTTGAATCCGAGGAGCAGACCTGTGAGGATGGCCGACCCGTCGGAGATGGTCGGTGTGCGCTTGAGCATATATTTGGAGATAGCCCATTCGAAGAACACACATGCAGCCACACTGGAAGCACAGACGATGGCCGACCCTAATCCGAAGAAATAGAACGAGACGAGCAGTGCGGGCAGCAAGGCGATAATCACTCCATACATATTCCGCTCGACGGTGTCGTTGCCATGAGCGTGTGGAGAAAGCGAAATGATAAATTTACCCATAACCTAAAAATTATTTTTTGGCGTTACGGGCACGGATGATGCCCATGACGGTGGATTTTCCTAAACGAATGTTATCGAGCAGAGGCCTGTGGGCCGGACATGTGAACATGCACGAGCCACACTCGATGCAAGAGGTGATTTCCTCGGCCTCGGCTTTTTCCCATAGATGGAGCGCCGACACAGATGCCAGCAAATAGGGCTCAAGCCCCATGGGGCAGGCACTGACACACTTGGCACAGCGGATGCATGGCTGCGGCTCCTTGCGCACAGCCTCGTCGCCACTGATGATGGTAATGCTGTTGGTGCCCTTGCATACTGGCACGTCGAGCGAGGTGAGTGCACGACCCATCATCGGTCCGCCGGCGAGCACCTTGTTGTCGCCCTCGGGCAGTCCGCCGCAGATATCTACCAAATTCTTCATGGGCGTGCCCATGCGGACGAGGAAGTTGCCGGGCTTGCTGAGCTGCTTGCCAGTGACAGTGGTGTAACGCTCGAAAAGTGGCTTGTTCTTCATCACGGCCTCGTAGACCGCGAATGCCGTACCCACATTCTGCACGATGGCACCCACATTCACCGGAATGGCCGGAGGTGCGGGAACCTGGCGCTGGATGACGGCGTCGACAAGCTGCTTCTCACCACCCTGCGGATATTTCTTGGCCAAAGGCACGATCTCGATATCGCCGCGACCAGCGGTCTTCTGCTCAAAGAGCTCAATGGCAGCAGGTTTGTTGTCCTCGATGCCAATGTATCCCTTGTCGACCTTGGCTGCCTTCATGAGCAGTTCGAGTCCAACCAGGATTTCATCGGCGTGCTCCATCATGAGCCGATAGTCGGCAGTGATGTAAGGCTCACACTCCACGCCATTGATAATGACGCACTCGGCCTTGGCTGTGGGAGGAGGACATAGTTTTATGAACGTAGGGAATCCGGCGCCACCCATACCAGTGATGCCCGCCTTCTTCACACGGTCGACGATGACCTCGGGAGTGAGCTCAGGATGGTCGGCAAGTGTCTCAAGCTTGTCGGAGCGGTCGATTGTCTCTTCCCATTCGTCGCCCTCGACCTTGATGATGACAGCAGGTTTGAGGTATCCGGTGGCATCGATGGCGTTGTCGATTTTCAGCACCTTGCCCGACACCGAAGAGTAGATAGGAGCCGAGACGAACCCACCTGCCTCAGCCAGGAGAGTGCCCACCTTCACGGCATCGCCCTTGGCCACAACGGGTTTGGCAGGCGCACCGATATGTTGCGAGAGAGGAAAAACGGCCTGTTCGGGCAGTGGAGCCTGCACCGTTTTCACCTCGGAAGACAATTTGTTCTCATCAGGGTGTACTCCACCCATTCTAAAGGTTCTCAGTTTCATGCTTTATCCTCCTTCTCAGTTGGGTTAGGTGTTGAAATCTTGTTTTCCCCGGCCTTGGGAGCCACTTTCTCCATGGGCTGAGCCTCTTTCTTGGGCAGCACATCCTTGACAGAAGTGTTGGCCTTGGCGGTGATGGCAGCCGGTTGTGCTTCGGCTGGCTTCTCCTTTCTTGGCGGGAAATTAACGGCGATAATGGCCCCTGTGGGACAAGCGGCCTCACACTTACGGCAGAGGCGGCACTTCTCGGGATCGATGTAAGAGATGTTGCCCTCGACGGTGATGGCCTCGAACTTACACTCCTTGGCACATTTGCCGCAGGCGATACAAGCTGCCTTGCAAGCCTTGCGTGCCACGGCGCCCTTGTCTTTATTGACACAACTGACGAACACGCGACGGCTCTTCGGTCCGCGCTTGCGCAACTCGATGATGTGGCGAGGACAAGCCTTGGCACAAGCGCCACAAGCCGTACATTTCTCCTCTTCGACCACTGGGAGGCCTGTGGTCTCGTCGATGACGATAGCCCCAAACTGACAGGCGGCCACGCAGTCGCCACATCCGAGGCATCCGTATCCACAGCCCGTCTCACCGGCCGCGCACGAATTCATAGCCGAACAAGTACGCAGGCCATCATAAGCCACGATTTTCGGCCTGTTCTCACAAGTGCCGTTGCATCTCACCACTGCCACCTTGGGCTCGCTGTTGGCCATGGCCATACCGAGCAAGTCGGCCACCTTGGCCATCACGTCGGGACCACCCACCGGACAGTTGAGTCCTTCGAGCGACCCGGCATCAGCTCCTTTTACCAACGCGTCGGCCAGTCCCCCGCATCCCGGGAATCCGCATCCGCCGCAATTGGCGCCTGGCAGCAACCCCACCACCTGTGGCAGTCTTGGGTCTTCCTCAACAGCAAACTTCTTGGAGCAGAAATACAAGATCAAGGCCGCTACGAGAGCGATGCCTCCAAGTACGATTACTGCACTTAAAATAAAATCCATAATGTGTTGTTTTTGTTATTTTGATTAGTTTTCAAATACCAGTTCTATCTTCGAGCACAAACAAGAACTTGCGTCTCAACTTCCCTCTTAGCAGGTAAAGGACCAAGTAGTAGGGAACAAGGCTTCCAATGCCAACCAGAGCGGCAAGGGCCTCGTCGGAGGATATGCGCAGGCAGCAATAGAGCACCACCACCATGATGATGAAGGGCAGCACGAAGGCATAGACCACGGCATCGCGGCCATTGTCACCCGACATCGATACGACGACACTATCGCCCACCTTGGGAGTGGTGTGGCCCATGATCCGGGCATTGACCAGTTTCTCCTTGCTTTCGGCCGCGCTGCAATGGCTGGCCGCCTTGCAGGCCGCGCACGCCGAAGTCTGGACGATGCGCACCACGGCACTATCACCCTCTACCGATTCCACAAAGCCTTGATGAGAAATCTTATTCATAATATTCGAAAGGTGTTTCAACATGCAAAAATAGCATAAAATCTCCATTTTCCCAATTAAAACGACAGAAAAAGCAGAAGTTTTTCCGAAATCGTTTTCAACAAGACTGGAAAACGCCCTTCTCTCACTTGATTCTCACCACACGTATGCCCACGCTCGAGGTCTGTTTGAGCAAATACTGATAGAGCGTCATGGGCTCATCGACCACTTTCTTGTGCAGTGACGAGGCATTGAAGAGATGCAATCCGTCGGCATGCCAGACAGCAAAACCCACATGCGAGATATCCAGTCCTTTCTTGTCGGTGACGATGCCAATGATATCACCATCATGGATATAGTCGCGATACCTGTTTGAATCGCGCAGCTGGGCCTTGGGAATGTAGGTGAAGGAGATGTTGTTGACCTGTTTCTCCATCTCGCGTATGGCAGGCACCCATTGCGGATGTGCGCTGAGCATCTTGTACGACTCCACATGCGTGGTCATGTAGTTGACATTGGCCTTACGGGTGGCCGTCATTGGCGGTTTGGGCAACTGAATCTCCTCGATGAGGCGGTCGGCCAGGTTGTCGGCTATCCAGATGGTGAAATAATGCTGGCGCGAGGTATAGGCCACCTTTCCCTCAATATACCTCACCTGAGTGAGCACATCGCAAAAGTCGCGGAAGGTGTTGAGTTGGCGTTTCACGCACACGGTGAGCGCAAGCACGTTCTCGACAAAAGTGGTGCAATCCAGCCCCTCGGTATTGATGACCAATTGCTCCTCCTTGTTTTGGTCGAGGGTGAAGGCCACATAAGGGTATCCCTTGAAGTGACGGGCAAAGAAAAGAGGCAGATTGGTGCCGGCAGGTTGGGAGCTCCCCTCATGCAACAGCCTCACGATGTGCGCACTGTCGCCCTTGTGGGTGATGGAGAGAGAATAGTCAGAGGAGGTACCGGTGCTTGCGGAGATGTCGGCACGTTGTGAAGTGACAAACTGGTTTTGCTGACGGTCCGGTTTTTCCGGTGGTGTGGTGTTTCCTCCACACGATGTGATGGCGACGAAGACCAGTGAAAGGGCGATGAATAATTTCCTCATAATAGTTATTTGTTTTTCTTCCGACCAAAATTCACTCCCACGTACACATAGACGTTGCCGAAGTAATTGGTGGTCTTGAATTGCGGTTTTCTGTAATTGTAGGAATGTATGACAGCAAAGGAGCCGAAATACCATTTGGAGTTGTTCCAGATGACACCAAACCGCCCCACCCCATCGAAATTGATGTTGCTGAACGAGAAGTCTTTCAGCGTGAGCAAGTCCTTCACGCGGCTTCCGGCAGAGTGCTTATACCCAATGGCCGCGGAGAGCGACATGGAGAGCAGCCAATTGCGCGAGAACACCCAGTTGTATCCATATCCAGCTGAGAACGAGAGGTCGGTATAACGGATATCGTTGAACATCAGTCCACTGTCTATTTTCTCCGTCATGTCGGGCATGGCGTTGTTGAGCGCCGTCTGCAATTTATCGTGGTCGAGGTCCAGGGTATGCCTGGTGTATCCCGCCCCAAGCATGAACGACCCTGCACTCTTCCGCTGGCAAGTGCTTTGGCTGAAGGCCGCCGGATAGGAGAACTTATGGTGATTGAATATATAGTAGGCATTGAGTCCGGTGATCGACACGCTCAGTCCGTCGAAGGGAACGCCCTCGAGGTCCACCTCGTCGCCAACCCCATCGTCCCAGGACCGTATCTTGTAGTCTTTCCCTGCCCTCTTGAGGAAGAAATCTACGCCCAACATCGAGGTGTAGACGCTCAGGTTGATTTGCTTCTCCTTGCTGGTAGAGATATATCCCATGTCGAAGGTATAGCCCAGGAAGAGGAAGCTCCATCCCAAATAAGGTCCCACGACGAAACGGGCCTCTGGAGAGAAAGTGACCTCCTGTCCTGACTTACTGCTGATGTTGTATTGCTCGAAGGAGTAGGTAGACATCAGCGTTGTGGTGAACTTGTAGCGTTGAGGTTCGATATAGGTAGTGTCGATGT
>ONSV01000117.1 GCA_900320585.1 uncultured Prevotellaceae bacterium
TTGGCTTTATCGCCTTCGAAGAACCTGCGGAAGTAGCTGCCCACTTGTGGATAGCAGTAAGGCCGGGAGGGGTCGAGTTCTTCCTTCACGTAGTTGCCTAACTTCACGCAGATGTCGGTGAGTGGGTTCTCGTTGCCCAGGCTCCATATCAGCACCGAGGGGTGGTTCTTGTCGCGGCGTATCGTGGCTTGGGCGCGCTGTTGGAGAATGGGGTAATAGGAGGGGTCGGAGAGATGCTTGTCGCCGAAGCCGAAAGGTACCTCGTCGATGATGTAGAAGCCCAGCGAGTCGGCCAACTCATAGAACCGGGGCTCGCGGGGGTAGTGCGAGGTGCGTATGTAGTTCACCGAGGCCTCCTTCATCAGTTTCATGTCCCTGAGGATACTTGCCTCGTCAATCACCTTCACCGTCTGTGGGTCGGTGGAGTGGCTGGTCACACCGCGCAATTTGATGGGCCGGCCGTTGAGCTTCAGGATATTGCCGTCGATGGTCAGCTCGCGGAAACCGAACTTGTGCTCAAAGGTCTGAAGTGTTTTCCCTTTTTGTGTAAGGGTGGTGCGGAGTGTATAGAGGTAGGGCGTCTCGGCGGTCCATAGCTGGGGATGGTCTACCTTGGTCGTTCCCACCTTGTGTCCATGGGCATCGAGTATCTCATGGGTCACCGATGTGGCCTTGGTGGCATGGGCTATTGTTGTGGCTACATTCACCTCGCCGTTGTTCTTGGTGGTGATGGTCAGGTCGCTCAGGTGGGTGTGGGGAACAGCCATCAGTGTCACGTCACGGATGATTCCGCTGGGTGCCCAGTCGTCGTTATAGTCGAAGTCGCTGCCTGGAAAATCGGTGATGACGCGCATGGCCAACTGCTGGGGCACCTCCCATCCCTTCTCTTTCTTTTTCGAGGGGATGAGATAGTCGGTGATGTCGAAAAGGGCGGTGTTGTAACCCGAATTCCAGGTATCCACATACTGGTCGTTGACCCATAGGTCATAGCCATAGAGCACGCCATCCATGCGAAGCACGATGCGCTGGCCTTTCCATTCCTCGGGAATGGTGAATGTGGTGCGGTAGTAGCCGGTCAGTGAATTGGCGCTGTCATATTTCGGCTTGCAGAGTCCATAGACTTCCCAGCATCCCGGTACGGGAATCTTTGTCCAACTGTCATCGATGGCTGGAATGGGCTCATGGAGCACACCTTCGGCACAGACCACGATTTCACCAATCACCTTGATGTCCCAATCTCCGTTCAGGCTTTTCTTCATTGCCGGGTCGGTCACGGGCAGGATGCCGTGAAAGGCGTCTTCTGTCTGGGCAGATGTGCTGAGAGCAAGTGCCGCCAGAACAATGAGCAACAGATGTCTTTTCATCGTATTTGCTTGTATATGAGGTCGATCTTGGTGTATTTGCGCTCTTTCTGGTTGTTCCAGTGCTCAAAGAGCCCAAGAGGTTGCTCCAGGGGCTTGCCGTCTTGCTTGTAGACGGTGCCACTGGGGGCATTGGGGATGGAGGCGGCCTCACGCAGGTACTCGTCGCAGTAGTTCAGACTGCCGAATTCGGGCCACTCCCCGATAAGGATGTCCATGCCCACGGCATCGCAGGCCACCTCGTCTTGAGACACGATGATCGAGCAGGCCCAGTCGCCGTTGAAGGGTTCCTTCTGCCACTTCGGGGCAGGGGCACCGTTCACGTCACGCGAACCGTAGGTGCCGTCGATGAGGAATAACAAGGTCTTTTGTCCCAGGTTCTTGTGGGCCATGAAGTCGACGAAAGTCTTGTAGCCGGGCTTGCCATGGCGCTTGTCCTGACTCACGTTGTTGTGGGCATTCTGCCGCCAAAGCAGGTTGATGTCGGTGGCGCCATACCAGTTCTTGCCGGTCAGGGTGACACCCGGACCTGAATGGGTCTTCAGCAGGGCACTGTTGATGAGGTAGTCAGCGTCCACGATGCATTTGGCCAGGCCGCGGGCCATCTTGCCGTTCTCTTCCGAATAGACAATCTGCTCGGGGTAGTACTCGCATTTCTGCCGGCCGTCGCCGCCGATGTTGTCAATAAAGACTACGTCGGGAAATTCGCGGTGTATCTTGTTGTAGATGCTGTCGGAGATGGCACGGCTGGGCTCACAGAGGATGATGTCGCGCTGGCGTACACCGCCCTCGTTCACCATTGAGCGCACCAGTGCAAGGGTGAGGAAGGGCGAGGAGTTCAGCTCGATGGTGTCGTGGTGGGTCATGGCGTTGTTCAGGTTGAGTTTCACGGCTATCGTCTCGCCTTTCCGGTATCCGCGGTTGCCACGCCCATGGGTCTTGTTGAAATGCTTGAAGAGGGCTTTCCATGCCTTCTGTGGGGTAGTGGCTCCTGTAAGTTGCACCACGGCTTCGCGGACCATAGCGTCGGCCTTCGACTGGTCGTTCCAGCGGTCTTCCACCCACAGACCGGTACGGCCGTCCCATTTGGCTACGCCAGGGCTGTGTATCCATGCCACGCGGCCGGGATGGATGCCGCGGCCAACACCGATGGGCTCATTCGGCCCGACAAACTGTTTGGGACGAACGGGGTTGAAATCGCCGAAGAACAACCGGTCGCGGTTCACGGCCTCGCTCAACGGCTGAATGGTAGTAGAGGGACCGAGGTCGGGCGATATCCAGGAGCGGAGTTGCCACACCACCTTGCCGTCCTCGTCTATCTCCACGGCCTGCACGGGGGCATTGGCGGTGTCCATTGGGGTCTTGTTCCACTCGTTGTACCAGTTGTTGATGAGATGGTGCCCGTCCTTCAGCCTCACGGTCTTCTGAGGTTGGGTCACGCCATATTCGGTGGTGTTGGTCTGCCATACGGTCTCACCCATGCGGGTGATTTCCTGAATGAGGCCTTTCCTTCCTGTGATGAGCAGGTTGCCCTTGGGCAACTCCTGTGCCGACCAGGGCAACATTCCCGTCCAACGGTCCACTTCCTTGCCATCACAAGTGTATTCGTTCACCATGCCCAGTCCCATGTTGGCCACGAGCAGCGTGCCACGCGAGGTGAGCCGGGCGTTTCTGAACTGCCCATGCACGGAACCTTTCTCCAAGACGGGCAACTCAAACTCGCGTACGATGCGCTTCGTGGGTATCTCCATCACCACGGCTTTGGCGGGATGCCCGTTCTGCACATACACCACATGGGTGCGGCCGATGGGCTGGATTGTGTGGATTTCCGTGCCCTCGGGGGCATCGTAGTGCCATATCACCTGGTTGTCCTGGGTCACTTCGGCGATGCCGTATTGATGGGCCATCAGGATATGGCCGTCGGTCATCAGTATGGCGTCGCTGATCTCGCCGCGCCATTCCTTGTTCCAGTACGACCATGCCACTTGGCCGTCCTTGACGATAAACATTCTCATCTGCTTGCTTTGCCCGGCGTAGAAGAAGTCGTGACGGCCAAGGTTCTCGTCGACTGCCGGCTGAGCCATGGCAATGGAACTCAACATAAGAAGGGCCAGCAGTGTGTAGATTTGTTTTTTCATGAAGTGTAGGTGTAGTTTTGGTTAGTTGTCTATTTTTTTTGGTAACAAATTCTTCCACAAAAATAGTAAAAAAACAGCGAAAAACAAATTGCTTGACAAAATTGTATGTAAAATGATTATATTTCAATGTTTTTTCTCAGTGGCTGCAATTGAATAGTGCGGGGCACCGCCTTGTTAGCAATCCTCCATAATAATTTTGAGGCGGAGGCACATTGCCCTGCCTATGTGATCAATACAGAAAACGTTTGCTGGTCGCTACGGCCTGATGTGATTTGTGCTATTGTTCACACTTCCATTCATCCGCATGAATCACTTGCTCCTCCTGGCTTGATATTCATCATAGTCGATGGAATGCAACACGATGCGATGGCGGTTCTTGTCATAATGGTCGTTGACAAAGCTGCGCGAGGGTGTGAAGGCGCTTGTTTTTATTCCTGCCACATCGAGTAATGTATGCCCAATGTCGTCGGCGCAGATGGGATAGTGCTTGGCTTCTTCTAATCTTTGCTTGAGCGATGGGTGGTCTGCGGTAAATGTGGGAGAGAGCCAAACCAACAAGGGAATACGTATCTGATAATTCAAGTCGGGCGACGATTCGGCATTGCAGTGCCCGGCGAAGTCGCGAAGCTCGTATACCTCTTCTCCATGGTCGGGAAAATAGAATACACAGCAATTGGTAGTCTCGAATTTCCTGATAATCTTGTCAACCACAAAATCATTGTATAGGGTGGCGTTATCGTACTGGGCGATGGTGGCACGTTGGTCCTCATTGTATTTCTTGTCGTAGTCATCGGCTTTGAAGGTGCCGAAATCTCGGGGATAGGCTGC
Source organism: uncultured Prevotellaceae bacterium (assembly GCA_900320585.1). GTDB lineage: Bacteria > Bacteroidota > Bacteroidia > Bacteroidales > Bacteroidaceae > Prevotella. Next base: position 4,328 of record ONSV01000117.1, read on the forward strand.
TTCATATTCAAAATGCTGTCCCATAAGGTGTATGATGTATAGGGTGGGACCGTCGCTCATCTCAATCTCTTCTGCCATGTCGCCATCGTATGGGTATTTTCTTGTGTTTCGATAGTCGAAGAGAATGTCGGAAAGCTCCTTGTCCGCCAAAAACGAGATGCCCGTTCCGGTGAGGTATTGATTGTCGTACATCATGGTGCGATAGCCTGCGGCTTTGAAGCAGGCCGGGAATAGAGGGGTCGTGGCGAAATCCTCACCCTGGGCGTTGAGCGAGAAATCTGCTTTCATCGATAAAGAAGTAATGTCGTGCAATGACACTGCATTGTCGAAAACCACCATGCTGCCCTCTTTCACCCGTTGCGACAACAAGGGATTTGTTGTTTTCTCATAACCATAGAGCGAGGAGTGGTACACACTGTGCGATTCGCCGATGATGACGACAATGGTTGGAAGGTCGGATGACGAGGTGCTCGCATCAACGTTTTTACAGGCATCGCGAAGAAGCTCGATGTCGCTGTTCTTCTGCTTGATTTGGTAGATGGAGTGGCCAAGTCGTGTGAGCGTGGTGTGCTGGGGAATCGACATGCCATCGCGGTATCGCCAAAAGCCATATCCGCCATAGAGTGCTATTCCCATTCCGATAAGTGAGAAAAGAAGGGCTGGGATAGTGTAGCGGATTTTGGCGATGAGGCGGGATAAACCATAAATGATGGCCAACAGGGCGGCCAGCAATGCCAAAATAATTAGTATTTGGGTGGGTGGAAGATAAGTTTTGAAAAACGATTGAACCTCATCACTGTTTGTCTCGCCAATGATGTTGACGATGCTTTGTTTGAGGAAGGAGTTGAATCGGAAGAGCAGGAAATACTCACAGCCTATCAGCACGCCGTGAAGCAGGATGATGAGCACCACGTATATTCGCCTGAGGCTCTTCTTTGTGAGGACAAAATAGATGGCACTCTCAATATATGCGACGAAAGCCGAGAGAAAAAAGACGCTGAAATAGGTAAATGGCAGTTTGTCGTCTTTTATAACCACGTAGTTCGACACCAGGTTGAGTAGGAACACGAAGATGTAAAACCATCCCTTGACGGGTTGGGTGCATATCTTGGAAAGCTTGTAAAGTAATCCTTTCTTCTTCATTGATGATAGCGGTAGTATCTAAAGTGGTGCCAAAGTTAGTGTAAGCAGGGTGAATTAGCAAGCAAATGAACAAGTTTTTGTAAAATATAATGTGAAAACGCACGCCGATGGCTTTTATTTTGTATTTTTGTACTCGGCAGCCATTCCTCCTGAATGAAATGGAAAATGCCGCTGTTCCAAAACCTTGGCGTGAATTGTCGGCCAACATCTGCCATCTCGAAATTTTCAATTATTCATCAATATCATTCTTAACTGTAGAATCCATGAAAAAATTCCTAAGCATTCTGGTTCTCGTGCTCTGTGCCACTATGGCATGGGGACAGGCCACTCCGGCCCTCGAACAACTCAAGGCCGACCCTCGAAAGGCGTATGGCAATGATTATCCCTATCCTATGGTCACACACCAGCTCACAAAGGCACCCAAGGGATACAAGCCTTTCTACATCAGTCATTACTCAAGGCATGGCTCTCGCTATTACTGGACCGACCGGCTCTATATCACCCTCGATACCTTGATGACCAAGGCACACGACAAACATCTGCTCACTGCTGAGGGCGAGGCTTTCTACCAGAGGTTCATGGCTGCCAAGCAGGAACTCATGACGGGTGTGAGCGAACTCACCCAACTGGGATGGGAACAGCACCAGTTCATCGCACGAAACATGTACAACAACTTCCCCGAGGTGTTCAAGAAGGGAGGCAACGTGCTGGCCATCTCCTCGCTCTCGGGGCGCTGCGTGCTCAGCATGTCGGCTTTCTGCCAGGAGCTCGTGCAGTGCAATCCCAAAATCGAGATTCGTGAGCAGTCATCGCGATTCACTCTCGATGGCGTGGTGCCTACCGACAGGCAGAACCCTGTACAGCATAAATTCCCGAAGGCCAAACCCAAATTCGAGGCCAACCGCGACCAGTTCAAAAACGACGACTCGCTCGGCGACAAGGTCGTCCAACGCGTCTTCACCAGCACCGAGGGACTGCCTGGCAACCCGCGCCGCTTGGGAAACAGTCTGGTCGACCTTTATACCACGCTCCCAAGTATCGGACATGAGGGCATGATGGGCAATATCGTTACCGACGAGGAAATCGTTCAAAGATGGGAAGGCTCCAATCTGGGCTCTTACACCTGGGTGTTCGAACCACAGTATGAGGCTATCCCCATACTGCAGGACATCCTCAAGAAAGCAGAGGCCAAAATCAACGGCACCAACGACCGTGTGGCCGACCTGCGTTTCGGACACGACACCTGCCTCGGACCGCTCACCGTGTTGATGGGCATCAATGGAGCCGACCGTGACCCTGCTGATCCTTATGAGGTGAAGAACTGCTACCAGAACTGGGAAACGTGCAAGGCTTCCAACTTCCAGCTTATTTTCTATCGCGGCAAGAAAGCGTCCGACGATATCCTCTTGAAATGCCTGCTCAATGGTGAGGAGGCCACACTGCCTATGAAAACCGACAACTTCCCATACTACAAGTGGTCGGACTTCCGCGACTTCTATACCGCAAAAATCAATTCGGTGAAATAGGCGGGGCAACAGAAAATGGAGCTTGCAGGCTCCGCCTCGCTCCCTTACAATATTTGATTCTGCAAAAAGGAGGCTCCTGAAAAGAGGGGCCTCCGTGCGTTTAGTATGTGCTCACTTCTTGATCCTGAGTACGGGTGCTATGGCATTGACGGGTTGGGGGAGTGTCACCTCCAGCCCCTCGGCAGTTTGCCTCACCTTCAGTTGGCCATAGCCCAGCAGATAGGCGCTTGTGATGCGCTTCGGCAGGTAGGTGTTGCCCTTGCGCAGCGACTTGATGACAAGCTTTCCATCTGAGGGCCATCCCATGGCGGTGATATAGAGATTCTTCTTTGTTTGGTTGAAACGGATGTCGCGGGCATCCATGTTGGCGTACTGACCATCGTTGAACCCTTGGGCTTGAAGGGCGATGGCTTTCTCGGCCACAGGACCCTCGCCGAAGACGTTCCACGGACGTGTGCCGAAAATACTCTCACCATTCACGGTCATCCACGCTTCAAGGTCGTCGAGTATCTTGGCCTCCTTCTCGTCATAGGTGCCGTCAGCACGGAGGGGGATGCTCAACAGCAGGTTGCCGTTCTTCGACACGATGTCTACAAGTTGCTTCACCACGGTAGCGGCACTCTTGTATCTCCCCGACTCGTATATGCCGGTGTTGTAGTGCCACCCGCCAATGCAGTTGCAGGTCTGCCAAGGCTCATCAATAATCTCGTTGGGGGCACCGCGCTCCACATCCCAGGTCAGGGCCTTTCGCTGGTCGGCATCGAGTATCTTGCCGAAAACCACCGCGCGGGGGTTCCTGTTGTATAGGTGCGTGGCAATGCGGAGACCACAGTCGCTGATGGGGTAGAAGGGGAGTACCGTCACGTCGAAATAGATGAGGTCGGGATTGTAGCGGTTGATGGCATCGAGGGTGCGGTCGTAGAAATTGCCGACGAACTCCTGAGAGGGCGGAAAGGCACCATGCGACCAGTCCCACTGCGAGTGGATGGCATTGTTGGCCCATGAGCGCTCGCTTTGGGGGTGGTTCTGGGCATAGAGTTGCTGGGGGTCGTAACCTTCCCACCATTTGCCCTTGCCGTCGGCTTTCGTCAGCTTGCCGTCATAGTATACACCGGCTTTCCTTCCGTTCATGTCGTAGCGTTGCGAAGTCTCATACCAGGTCCAGGCATGGTCGGCATGGAAGGAGATTCCAAGGGGAAGACCGGCCTTCTTCGCTGCCTCGGCCCATCCCTCAAGGATGTCTTTGTGCGGACCGATGTTCTTCGAGTTCCATGGTTGGTACTTCGAGTCCCATAGGTCGTAGTTGTCGTGATGATTGCCCAGCACGAAGAAATATTGGGCCCCACACCGTTTGTAACGGGCCACCAGACTGTCGGGATTCCATTTCTCGGCCTTGAAAAGCGGCAGTATGTCCTTGAAACCGAATTCCGACGGATGACCGTAATGTTCCACATGGTATTTGTATTGGTCGCTGCCTTCTATATACAATCCGCGGGCCATCCAGTCGCCAGAGCCTTCCACGCATTG
>ONSV01000231.1 GCA_900320585.1 uncultured Prevotellaceae bacterium
GTGCCATGGAAGCCCGAGATGGCTCCACAGGCGATGGTGATGAACATCATCGGGAAGACGGGTGCCGACTGCCATTCCTTGTTGACCAACGAACCGTCCCAGAGTTCGGGAAGGCCGGGATTGGCCACCACAAGATAAGCGCCGATGCCGACAGCCATGAAGATGAGACAGAAGGCAAAGACGGGATAGATGTTGCCGATGATCTTATCGACCGGGCAAAGGGTGGCAATGACATAGTAGAGGAAGATGATGACAATCCAACCGTAGGCATTGAGGCCCCAACCCGAAGTCATGGCACTGAGCAGCTCGGCAGGACCGCTGACGAACGTGGCAGCAAGAAGGATGAGCAGCACACAGATGAAGACGCACATCACCTTGCGCGCAAACTCGCCCAGATAGGCACCGATGATCTCGGAGAGGGAAGCACCATTCATACGGATGCTCACCATCGAGGTCAGATAGTCGTGAACTGCACCCGCAAAGATACAACCGAACACAATCCACAGGTAGGATGCCGTACCGAACTTGGCACCCATGATGGCACCGAAGATGGGACCCAGACCTGCAATGTTGAGGAACTGGACCATGTAGACCTTCCAAGTGGGCATGGGGACATAGTCGACGCCGTCCTCCTTGGTGTAGGCAGGCGTTTCGCGATCCTCTTCAGGATGAAACACTCGGCTGACAAAGCGGCCATAGGTGAGATAGCCGACAATCAGCGCGGCTAATGCAACTAGAAAACTGACCATAATCGTGTATATTTAAATAAGTATTTTCACAACTTGGGATAGACCCTGTGCTGCCTGACATGCTGGAAGTGACCCACCAAGGTGGAGATGGAGATGAAGAGTGAGATCACAACACTGATGCCCAGACCCACGTGATAGGGCAAGGCGAGGCCTTCGGGTGCCACCAGAATATAGGTGGTGCAGACGCAGGTCATAAACACCGAAGGCAAGAAGGTGACGAGCCAAGGCTTCTTTTCGCGCAGCAGATAGACCGTGATGGCCCAAAGCGTGAAGACCGAAAGTGCCTGGTTGCACCATGCGAAATAGCGCCACAGGATGCCGAAGCCCTTGGCATCGTTCATCGACCAAACCAGTACGCTCGTGGTGAGGATAAACATCGGGATAGCGATGAGGAGACGGCTCTTCATGCTCTTCTGCTCCTTCTTGAAGAAGTCGGCAATGATGAGTCGGCCACTGCGCAAAGCCGTATCACCGGAAGTGATAGGTGCGATAGCAATGCCGAGGATGGCCAGGATGCCACCGACAAGACCAAGCCAATTGTTGCAGATGGTCGAAGCGACAAAAGCGCCCGTATAGGCCTTACCCGTATCGGGATTGACGGTACCATTCTCCTGAAAGAAACAGGTGGCAGCGGCAGCCCAAATGAGGGCTACGACACCTTCGGTGACCATGGCGCCATAGAAGCATCGGCGGCCCATCTTCTCGCTCTTGATGCAACGCGCCATCAGAGGCGACTGGGTGGCATGGAAGCCGGAAATTGCACCACAGGCAATCGAGATGAACATCATCGGGAAGATGGGATTGACCTCCCACTCACGATTGACCAACGAACCGGTGCTCCACAGTTCGGGCAGCTGGGGACGCACGACCAGGAGGTAGCACAAGATGCCGACAGCCATGAAGATGAGACATGCGGCAAAGAAAGGATAGATACGACCGATGATCTTATCGACGGGACATAGCGTAGCTATCACATAATAGACGAATATGATGCCAATCCACCAATAGGTGGTGATGCCAAAGCCCGAGGTCATGTTGCCCAACAATTCGGCAGGACCACTGATAAAAACGGCACCCACAAGGATCATCAGCACGGTAATGAAGATACCCATCAAGCGACGGGCATGACGTCCCAAGAAGAAACCGATGATTTCGGGCAGCGAAGCACCATTCATTCGCAACGAAATCATTCCTGCGAGGTAATCGTGAGTGGCTCCAGCGAAGATGGTACCCAGTACTATCCAAAGATAGGAAGCAGTGCCAAACTTTGCACCCATAATGGCACCGAATATAGGACCAAGGCCTGCGATATTCAAGAATTGAATCATGTACACCTTCCAAGTAGGCAGCGGGATGTAGTCAATGCCATCCTGGCGGGTGTAGCAAGGTGTCGTACGTGCGTCATCGACACCGAACACACGGCTGATGAAACGCCCATAGACGAGATAGCCGATAATGAGAGCGGCCAAAGCGAGAAGAAAACTAATCATTTTTGATAGTCATTATTGATTACCGAACGCAGATAGAGAATTGATAAATTGCAATTTTGACTTGCAAATATAAGGCTATTTCCGCAATATTCGCAGGTTTGGAGTAAAAAAAGCACTTTTTTTGAAAAAAAAAACTAAAACATTTGGTTTTGTAAAGAGAACATACTATCTTTGCGCCAACAAAAAATGAAAAATGTGCGCCTTATAGCCACACAGCGAACTATTCAGTAAACTATTTTTTAACTTCTTAAACTATTTCAAATTAATATGGCACGTGTAATTGATCCCGAAAAGTGTGTTGCTTGCGGTTCTTGTATCGGTGAATGCCCCGTCGAGGCAATTAAGGAGGGGGACGTATATACAATCGACGCTGATGCTTGCATCGACTGCGGCGCTTGCGAGGCTACTTGCCCGAACGAGGCTATCGCTGAGGCATAAATCCCTTTGAAAATCCAAGACCCTTTTGGGTAAAACCTACAGACCACTCCAGACTACTGGAGTGGTCCTTTTTTTGCCACAAAAAAAGGT
>ONSV01000150.1 GCA_900320585.1 uncultured Prevotellaceae bacterium
GTGCCACTCAAGGGCAAAGGACTCCAGACCGCACAGGGCACATGTGCCAACCCGCTGCTCCAGACGGCAGAGGTGAAAACTCCGCTCTGTTCGGCCGAACTCCACGACTTCCACAACCTCGCCGTTCGTCAGGTCTATGAATACGACCTGCCGACCGCTCCGGGAAAAACTTATGTCATCCAAGCAGAATAAATTAGGAATCAACTCTAACTAACACATCAACCATCATGAAAAAACTCTTTCTATTTCTGACCTTCATGGCTGCAGTGTCCACTTCGTTCGCACAGAAAAAACTCGTGCTCTACTATTCAGAGTCGGGACACACCAAGACCGTGGCCGAAGAACTGCAACGGCAACTCAAGGCCGACATCGAGTGTATCGAGGCGGTGACGCCCTATACGGGCAACTTCCAGGAGACCATCCAGCGCGGACAGCGTGAGATGCAGAGCGGAGAACTGCCGGCACTCAAACCCCTGAAGTCGAAATTGGCCGACTACGATGTCATCTTCCTCGGCTATCCCATCTGGTTTGGCACCTATGCCAATCCCATCGCCACCCTCGTCAGAGACAACGATTTCGCAGGAAAGACCATCGTGCCCTTCTGCACTTTCGGCAGTGGCGGACTGAACGCATCCACCGACGCGCTGCTCAAGGCGCTGCCCAAAGCGAATGTCAAGGCGGGCTATGGCGTGCGCGCGGCAAGGGTGGCGGCAGCTCCGAAGGAAATCGACCGGTTCCTCAAGGAAAAGGGCTATAAGGAAGGAACCGTGGAAAAGCTGCCTGAGTATTCGGCACAGCAACCCGTGACCGATGCCGACAAAGCCATCTTCGACGCTGCCTGCTCCAGCTACCAGTTCCCGCTTGGCACGCCGGTCACAGTGGGCAAACGACCCACATCCGACAGCACCGATTATAAGTTCACCGTCAAGAGCCGTGGACCAAACGGTGCCGAATCCACCTCTATCATCTACGTCACGATGGGCAAGGAGCAGGGGGCTCAGCCTGAGTTCACACAAGTGGTGAGATAACCCGTCACCTTCAATCATCGGCTTATGAGACGTTTTAGAACTACGCTCGTTGTCTTGGCTGCAGGACTATCGCTCGCCGCATGGTCGCAGACGTCAAGACAGGAGCTGCTGGCGCATATCGAACTGGCGAGCAGCAACTATTGCAACTATCCGCAGCCCACGGGCCATCTCACACCGCCACCTCCGGGATATGAGCCGTTCTTCATCAACCACTACGGCCGCCATGGGGCACGGTATATCACCAGCGACAAACAGTATAAATACCTTGTCGGAAAACTGGATACCGCACAGACCATGCGGTTGCTCACTCCTCTCGGTGAGGATGCGCTGAGAAGGCTGAAGGTGGCCTACGCCGATGCCTATCAGCGCGACGGCGACCTCACACGGCTTGGGGCACGGCAGCATAGGGCCATCGCCCACCGTATGGGCGTCAACTATCCCGGACTCTTCAGCCAGCGCATCACTGTGAACGCCAACTCGTCCACGGTGAGGAGGTGCATCCTCAGTATGGCCAATTGCTGTCTTGAGCTCAAGTCGATGTATCCACAGCTCGACATCGAGATGGATGCCAGTGAGCACGACATGTACTACCTCATTCCCAACGACAGCATCGAGATACCGAAGTCGGAGCGTGACGGCCAACTCTACGACATCCTCGCCGACTTCAAGAGGAAGATGCTCAACGGCAGGCACCAGATGGCGCTTCTCTTCAACGATACCGTCAAGGCCCGACAACAGGTCGACCCCTACATCCTGGCCGACTACCTGTGGCATGTGAATGCCGACATGCTTTGCCTGCCCGAACTGCGGCTATCGTTCAGCGACCTCTTCACCGAGGATGAGATCATCGACGGTTTCCGTGCCTACAACGCCAGTTGGTGCCTGTGGGAGGGACTCATGCCCGGGGCCCGGCCAAGCTACTATGCCATCTATCCACTGCTGAGGAACTTCCTCGATGAGGCGCGTGCCGCCGTCGGCTCGTCACAGCCGTCGATTCGGTTGCGCTTCGGCCACGACAGCGTGCTTCTGCCGTTCACATTCATCCTCGGACTCGACGAGGCCATCCATACCACCGACGACATGGAGAATCTCCACCACACATTCTCCCTCTTCCGGCTCATTCCCATGGCGGGCAACGTGCAGTGGGTGTTCTTCAGAAAACAGGGAAGCGACGACATCCTCGTGAAATTCCTCATGAACGAGAACGAGACGTCGATACCCATCACTACCGACTGCTACCCGTTCTATCACTGGCGTGACGTGGAGACCCATTACCGCACCATGCTCGAGAATGCCCACATCACCTATAAGAAAATAGTAGATAAGAAAAAATAAAAAAACTCAACTTTAACAAGTTGAGAGGAGTTACAGACATTACCATTGGGCCCATCATGCCCATCAAGCCCATCAGTCTCCTAAACCATCACCAAGTCCATCAAATAGGCGATGGCACAGCAAATGATGGCTACAGGAAACAGGCCTGCGCCACGCCATGCGGCGATGATGCCCACAATCAATGCCACGATTCCTGAGACGGGCGACAGCGTGGTCTCCACAATGGCTGGGAAGGTCATCACGGCCAGCGTGACGTAAGGCACGTAATAGAGAAAACTGCGCAGGTACACATTCCGTATCCTGCCCTTGATGAATGCCATCGGCAGGATGCGGATGAGGTTGGTGGTAATAATCGCCAACATGATGCAGATAATCATCTCACGAGTCTCCATTGTCAGTCTCTTTTATGGGTTTGAGCCATGCGGCTGCCAAGGATATGAGCACCGTCAGCACGATGGTGCGTGTGCCCGGACTCCATGTACCAACGACAGGCGCTATGGCACAGAGTCCGCTCAACGCAAAACTGGCCGCTACGGCATAGAGCACGTTGCGGTCGGAGCGTGAGGGCGGCATGATGATGGCGATGAACATGCCATAGAGGGCAACGCTCAGTGCCGAAACGAGGTCGGATGGCAGCAGACCGCCTGCCACTACACCCGCCGCACAGCCTGATGCCCAGCAGAGGGTGGAAATCAGGGCGGCAGAATAGGTGTAGGCTGGTGGCGTGAAGCCTTTATGGTTGACAGAGATGCCGAACACCTCGTCGGTGATGCAGCACGCCATCAGCAGACGGTGGTACCATGGCGTTTTGGGGGCTATCTTTTGCGAGAGGGCAGCACTCATCAGCATGTAGCGCAGGTTGGCCACAAGACTCATGGCCACGATCTCCACGTACGTGGCATTGATGGCTACCAGTGTATAGACGCCATACTCACCTGCAGAGGCACGGGTGAAGAAGCTGCTCACAAAACCCAGGATTGCCGTCAGTCCGGCCTTCTTGGCGATGATGCCGAGCGAGAAGGCCACGGCAAAATAGCCCATCGCAATGGGAATGCCATCGCGAAGGCCGCTCACCACCTCGCTTCTCACGTCAGCCGTTGCGGGGCTTTGTTCCTCTATCTTGTCGCAGTTTTTCATCTATACGCCAAAAACGGGAACAAAGATAAGCGAAAAAAATGGTCTGACAAAATTCACTCCTAAAAACACGCTCTCACCACCCATAGAAATGGATGCGGCCGATTGTTCTTTTTCTTGAAATTTTTCCTTTTTCTCATGCAAGTTTTCTCTCTCTTCATCATTTATAAGACAAAAGCAATAACAAATACTCAGAATATGAAAAAGACCTTTTATCTTTTGGCTCTTGGCCTGCTGACCACAGCCTTCACGCTTACCTCATGTCTTAACAATGACTGTGATGACCCATACCTTGCCGTCTGTCCTATCGACCGCCCCAATGCGCTTGTCACCGTCAAGCCCAATGCCGACAACACTGCGTTCTGGATGCAACTCACCGACGATATCGTGCTCTGGCCCGTGAACATGCGCCAGTCGCCCTTCGGCACCAAAGAGGTGCGCGCATTGCTCAACTACAGAATGCCGACTAAAGAAGAATTGGAGAAAGGTGGTATCTTCGGAGGCATTAGCTGCGTGTATGTCAACTGGATTGACTCCATTCTCACCAAACCGGTGGTGGTGAACTTCGCCAGCGATGAGGAGAACCGGCAAAAATATGGCTCCGACCCCCTGGAGATAGTCGACGACTGGGTGACCGTGGCCGAGGACGGATACCTCACGCTGCGCATCCGCACCCGCCTGGGCGGACACCAGAAACATATCGTCAATCTGGTGCACCGCACCGATGTCAACACCCCCTACTATTTCACCCTCTATCACAATGCGCAGGGCGACACCAATGGCCAAATGGGTGACGCCTTGGTGGCTTTCAATATCTCTACCGAACTGACAAAATTAGACACAGTATTGAATCCCGGCGATGATGCCCCGGAGGGGAACGGAAATGTGGACACGTTGACCCTGGAGTGGCAATCCTACACGGGAACGAAGACCGCACGCTTCAAATTCCGTTCCGGAAACGCCTCCCCCGAAAAGTTGGAAGGCCTGGTAAACAGGTGCTTTGAGTAAAAGGCTTCTCGTAGGTGCGGTTTTTCATCGGAAATAAGGAAGAGCGACTGGCCGGACGGCTTCAGGGTGGCGATAGCGGTGCCCTGAAGGATTTCTATACCCTTTATGCCGACTACCTGGCAGCGGTCTGTGCCCGTTACATTACCGATGACAACGATATGAAAGATGTGTTCCAGGATGCCTTTGTCCAAATCATCTCCCATATCAAGGACTTCAAGTACCGCGGGGCTGGTTCGCTGCAGGCCTGGGCTACCAGGATTGTGGTGAACCAGTCGCTGCAGTTTCTCAGGCAGCGCCACAGGCACGAGCTCCTCCTGCTGCAGGAGATGCCCGATGTGGCCGACGAGGAGGACGACCCCCCGGTGAGCGACATCCCTCCGGAAGTCTTCCAGCAGATGGTCAGGGATTTGCCTATAGGCTACCGCACGGTGTTCAACCTCTATGTCTTCGAGGACAAGAGCCATCAGGAAATCGCCCATCTGCTCGGTATCAAGAAAGACTCCTCATGCTCTCAGTTGAGTAGGGCAAAGAGCCTGCTCGCAAAGAAAATCACTGCTTACCTCAACTCAAAACAACACCCACGATGAACGAACAGACCAGAAAGGAAATGAAGCAGAAGCTGGCAGACTACCGTCAGCCTGCTCCCGACATCGATTGGGGTGAGTTAGAGAAAGCCCTTGGCCCTCGCCGCAAGACGAGTGTGGCGGCATTGTGGGGCAAGAGAGTGGCTGCGGCGGCAGTGGTGTTGTTTGCCATTGGCATGGGTTGGCATTTTATTTCCACTGACCGTCCAACCGACAACCAGAAAACAGCGATGACCGATCCTGCTCCTGCTGTATCATCGACGGAGTCTGCTGCTCCCTTAGCCCCGTCGACAGAGTCTGCTGCTCCAGTTTCGTCGACGGAGCCTATGGTCTCTGTGTCGCCAACCAGTGTCACCACGACAAGTCCCTCCTTGTCGTCGGTCAGGGCTTCCGACAAGTCGGGTGGGGGAGCAACGGAACCCGTCGTGACCTCGACAACGGTATCAGCGGTCGATGGTCTTTTGGCTGATGCCGACAAGGAGGATGATGCGCCGCACGACTTGCCTGAGGCAGCAGTGCATGAGCCATCATCGCCTGCCTCCAGTGTTGTGAAGACAGACCAGAATGAAAGGCCCGTCCTGCCGTGGCCGGATGATGAGTGGATGCATGGCTCCTCGTCCAAGGGCAACCGCCTCATGGCACAGGTCTATTACTCCAACTCGATGTCGGGTGGCAGCAGCATGAACAGCATCAGTCCGTCATTGGAACCCGCCAGACTCCTCGCGATGGCATCCTATAACACTGCTGCCAATTATAACAACGTGATGCTCTACGGCCAGAATTTTGAGGTGGAGGAGCATGTCCACCACCACCAGCCCATTCGTCTCGGTGTGTCGGTGCGCTATGGTTTGGGTAAGCGGTGGAGCTTG
>ONSV01000122.1 GCA_900320585.1 uncultured Prevotellaceae bacterium
GCGTATACATCAACAATGTGGAGGTGTACCGCCCCTTCCTCGTGCGCAGCGGACAGCAAGAGGGCCTATCGGTGATCAATCCTGACATGGTGGAGAAAATCAGTTTCTCAACCGGCGGATTCGAGGCCAAGTACGGCGACAAGATGTCGTCGGCTCTCGACATCACCTACAAACGGCCCAAGAACCTGGAGGCCAGCCTGGCCGCCAGTCTGCTTGGCGGCAGTGCCTACCTGGGCTTCAGTACGAAAAAAGTGTCGTGGAGCAATGGCATACGCTACAAGACCAACCGCTACCTGCTTGGGTCGCTGGAGACCAAGGGTGAGTACAATCCCAATTTCCTCGACTACCAGACTTACTTCAGCTACAAGCCCAACAGCCGTTGGACCGTGGACATCATCGGCAACATCTCGGAGAACCACTACAACTTCACCCCCAAGGACCGCGAGACCAACTTTGGAACGATGGAGAACGTGAAGAACTTCAAGGTGTACTTCGACGGCAAGGAGCGCGACATCTTCCGCACGTTCTTTGGCATGTTCAACATTTCGCGCCACCTCACCGAGAAAACCACTGTCTCGCTCATAGGGTCGGCCTTCTACACCAAGGAGCAGGAGCAATATGACATCCAAGGACAATACTGGCTCACCCAGACCGAGACCAGCGAGAACCTGGGTGTGGGCACCTATATGGACCATGCCCGCAACTACCTGGAGGCCAACGTGCAAACCATCAAGGTGGCCTTGAGCCACCAAGTGGGCAAGCACCACTACCAGACGGGCGTCACCTACAAGATAGAGCACATCAAGGAGAACAGCCGTGAGTATGAGATGCGCGACTCTGCCGGATACGTGATGCCCCACACCGGCACCGACCTCAACATGATTTACACGCTCAACGCACGCAACAAGCTCGACGCCAACCGCGTGGAGGCTTACGTGCAAGACACCTACCGGTTCAGCAACGCCAGTGAGACCACCTTCTACACCCTCAACTACGGCGTACGCTTCTCGCACTGGAATTTCAACCGCGAGAGCCTGGTGAGTCCGCGCATATCCCTGAGCATCGTGCCTGCCTTCAATAACGACGTCACTTTCCGACTCGCCACCGGCCTCTACTACCAGGCTCCCTTCTTCAAGGAACTCCGCGACACGACGACCATCGACGGCATCACCTACGCCACGCTCAACAAGAAGATCAAGAGCCAGCGCTCCATCCATTTCATCGGCGCGGTGGACTACCGGTTCAAGATGAAGGAGCGCAACTACCGGTTCAGTGCCGAGGCCTACTATAAGGCCATGTCAAATCTCGTGCCCTATAGCGTGAACAACGTGAAGGTGGTATACTACGGACAGAACGAGGCCACGGGACACGCCCTGGGACTCGACATGAAATTCTATGGCGAGTTCGTTCCCGGCACCGACTCCTGGATCAGCCTCTCGGTGATGAACACGAAGATGAAACTCAACGGGAGGAGCATCCCCATGCCCACCGACCAGCGCTATGCGCTGAGTCTCTACTTCACCGACTACTTTCCCAATACCGACCGCTGGAAGATGTCGCTCAAGCTGGCCTATGCCGACGGTCTGCCTTTCTCGGCTCCCCATCGTGGCATCGAGACATTCGACTTCCGCGCGCCCGCCTACAAGCGCGCCGACATCGGCATGAGCTTCCGCGCCCTCGACAACGACAAGCGCGAGAACAAGAAGATCATTTTCCGCAACATCTGGCTCGGCGTCGACTGTCTGAACCTCTTCGGCATCAACAACGTGAACTCCTATTACTGGATTACCGACGTAACCAACCAGCAGTATGCCGTGCCCAATTATCTCACCGGCCGGCAAATCAATGCCCGTGTGCTGTTCGAATTCTGACACGCCTTTCAAATCATATATGCCGTGGTCTCGCCTTTTTAGGCAAAAAAACCATAAAAATAAGGATAATATACGGCCTATATTGATTTTATTTATTAAATTTGCATCGTTTAAACATTTTTTTTCTTCTAATCTTACGAATAATATGAAAATTTCACACATTGAACATTTAGGAATCGCTGTTCCTAACATCGAAGAAGCATTGCCTTATTTCAAAGAAGTGCTTGGGCTGGAGTGTTATGCTATCGAAGAAGTGGCCGACCAGAAAGTGAAGACAGCTTTCCTGAAGTGCGGCGAAGTGAAACTGGAGCTTCTTGAGCCGACATCACCCGACAGCACTATCCAGAAGTGGCTCGACAAAGGTGGCCGTGGCGTTCACCATGTGGCATTCTGCATCGAAGACGGCGTGGCCAACGCACTGGCAGAGTGCGACGGCAAGGGCGTGCGCCTCATCGACAAGGCCCCACGCAAAGGTGCCGAGAACCTGAACATTGCCTTCCTTCACCCGAAATCCACATGCGGCATTCTCACTGAGCTCTGCGAGCACTAATCCCCATGCCGTGTGCAATTAGAAAATTCCTGTTAAAGAAATATCAATGAGCAAACAATTAGAAAAGATCAAAGCCTTGGTCGCCAAGCGCGAAAAGGCTCGTCTTGGTGGCGGCGAGAAAGCCATCGAGAAGCAACATGCCCGTGGCAAGTATACCGCACGCGAACGTATAGACATGCTTTTGGATGAGGGCAGTTTCGAGGAGTTCGACATGTTCAAACTTCATCGCTGCACCAACTTCGGCATGGAAAAGAAGCAATTCCTTGGCGACGGTGTCGTGGCCGGCTCAGGTACGATCGACGGCCGACTGGTGTATATCTTCGCTCAAGACTTCACCGTGAATGGTGGCTCGCTCTCCGAGACCATGGCAGAGAAAATCTGCAAGGTGATGGACATGGGTATGAAGATGGGCGCACCTGTCATCGGCATCAACGACTCGGGTGGCGCACGTATCCAGGAAGGCATCAACGCTCTCGCTGGCTATGCTGAGATCTTCGAGCGCAACATCCTCGCATCGGGCGTGATTCCACAAATCTCCGGAATCTTCGGTCCTTGCGCCGGTGGTGCCGTCTACTCTCCCGCCCTCACCGACTTCACCCTGATGATGGAGAACACCTCATACATGTTCCTTACCGGACCGAAGGTGGTGAAGACCGTCACCGGCGAGGATGTGGACCAGGAGCATCTGGGTGGTGCATCCGTGCATGCCACAAAGAGTGGCGTGACCCACTTCACCGCTTCGACTGAGGAGGAGGCCCTTGAGATGATCAAGACCCTTTTCAGCTATATCCCGTCGAACAATATGGAGGAGACTCCAAGAAAAGAGTGCGACGATCCCATCGACCGTATGGAAGACTCGCTCAACGAGATTCTCCCCGACGATCCCAACAAGGCTTACGACATGTACAAAGTGATTGGCGCCATCACCGACAATGGTGAGTTCTTCGAGGTACAACCGAAGTTTGCCAAGAACATCATCGTAGGCTTCGCCCGCTTCAACGGACAGAGCGTGGGTATCGTGGCCAACCAGCCCGCTTGCTACGCCGGTGTGCTCGACGTGAATGCCAGCCGCAAGGGTGCCCGCTTCGTACGCTTCTGCGACGCCTTCAACATTCCTATCGTGAGCCTGGTCGACGTGCCCGGATTCCTCCCCGGTACCGGACAGGAATACAACGCCGTGATCCTGCACGGAGCACAGCTGCTCTACGCCTATGGCGAGGCTACAGTGCCCAAGGTGACCGTCACCCTGCGCAAGAGCTATGGTGGAAGCCACATCGTGATGGGTTGCAAGCAATTGCGCACCGACCTCAACTATGCATGGCCCAACGCCGAGATTGCCGTGATGGGTGCCTCTGGTGCCGTCGCAGTGCTCTGCGCCAAGGAAGCCAAGGCCAAGAAAGATGCCGGCGAGGATGTAAAAGCCTTCCTTGCTGAGAAGGAAGAGGAATACTCGGAGCTGTTTGCCAATCCTTACCAGGCAGCCAAGTATGGCTACATCGACGATGTGATTGAGCCACGCAACACCCGCTTCCGCATTTGCCGTGCACTGGCCCAGCTGGCTACCAAGCGCCAGAACCTGCCCGCCAAGAAACATGGCAACATCCCTATGTAACTACGAGGAAAACATGGTTGGTGGGCTTTTGTCCACCAACCTTTCATCCAATCATCAACAACACTACAAATGGCAACAGCAACCAACGAAGTGTATGCAGCCATTGCTATGGCCCTGCATGAATTCAAGGGCAATAATGTGCACGACAAGGAGTCGGGTATCATCACCATCAAGAACCACTTCACCGAGTGGAACTCCCATTACACGATGACCACCCAGCACCCATAGGCTGTTATTATACCCTTAAAAACTAAAATAATATGAAGACATACAAATATACCATCAACGGAACAAAGTATGAAGTAGCCATTGGCGATATCGCCGACAACATCGCCACCGTGACCGTGAACGGTGAGGAGTTCAAGGTGGAGATGGAGCCTGAGGCCGAGCCCGAGAAGAAGAAAGTCGTGGTGAAGACCGGTGCTGCCACTGAGCCCGCACAGGCTGCCCCTGCCGAGGGTGGCGCACCCGTGAACACCAACAACGCCCTCAAGGCACCACTGCCCGGTGTCATCACCGAGATCAAGGTGGCCGTTGGCGACGAGGTGAAGGCTGGCGACGTGGTGATCGTGCTCGAGGCCATGAAGATGGCCAACAACCTGGAGGCAGAGAAAGCCGGAAAGGTGACCGCCATCCTGGTGTCTCAAGGTGCCAGTGTCATGGAAGACACCCCACTCATCGTCATCGAATAAAAATCGACAAGTCGACAAGCATCAAGTCTCGCATCTCATAAGGAGAAATGCGAGACTTTTGCTATGTTTGGAGTGTGATTGCCTGGCAACGCTCATATCACGCAAAAACCATTAAAATTTGTCAAATAACAGCCATTGCATGCTCAAAAAACTGCGTTTTTCCTTAATAATGGCAAAAGAATTTCGCTATATGGAGTTTTTTTCGTAACTTTGCAGAAATGGCGGTATTATGCTGCGATTCCATAAGTAAGAAGACTGTCAACAACCACACCCAATAAGAATAAACGATGCCGAAAAAGATTTTATTCATCAACCAAGAGATTACCCCCTACGTGCCTGAAAGCGAAATGTCGCTCCTGGGCAAACAACTTCCCCAAGCCATGCAAGAGCGTGGATACGAAATCCGCACCTTCATGCCCAAATGGGGAACCATCAATGAGCGAAGAGGCCAACTGCACGAGGTAATCAGGCTCTCGGGCATGAATCTGATCATCGACGACACCGACCACCCGTTGATTATCAAGGTGGCATCTATACCCGTCTCCCGCATCCAGGTCTACTTCATCGACAACGAGGACTACTTCCAGAAGCGCAAGATGGTGGAGAACGAGAACGGAGAGGAGTATGGCGACAATGGTGAGCGTGCCATCTTCTTTGCCCGTGGCGTGCTCGAGACTGTGAAGAAGCTGCGTTGGACCCCCGATATCATCCATTGTCAGGGATGGATGTCGGCCGTCGTGCCTCTCTACGTGAAGAAAGCCTACAATGATGAGCCATCGTTTGCCAACACCAAGGTGGTGACCTCTTTGTTCACCAAACAGCTGAAAAGCGAGCTTGGAACGAAATTCAAGCATTGCCTTGAGTTCCGTGACGTGAAGAGCTCGATACTCTCGGGTTACCCCAACGATTTCAGTTTCATGGAACTGGGCCAATTGGCCATCGATTATTCGGATGGTGTGATTGAAGCCGGAGCAGAAGTGAACCCCCAGTTGCTCGACTACGCCAAGTCGAAGGACCTTCCCATCCTTCCCTTCCCTGGCAACGAGGGATACGCCGACGCCTACACTGAATTCTACAACAAAATTATCGGTGAATAACTCATATTCGATGAAAATCAAGTTTATTGCTGCTCTTGCCGCATCGGTGCTGATGCTGGCATCATGCGATGAAACAACCAACACGCTGGGCATCACGCTCAACACAACGGCAGACAACCTGGCAGTGGCCAGCAACACGTTCAAAGCCTCGTCAAGGTCGGTAGCCATTGAGTCTGTCATATCACGCAGTACGATTGGCTATCTGGGGCGCATTCAAGACCCTGAGACAGGCGCACATATCTCTGGCGACTTCATGACACAGTTCGCCTGCCTGGAAGGCTTCAAAATGATGCCTATCGACAGCCTTACCGTTCGCGACAGCGAGGGACATGTAATGGCCGACTCCTGCGAGATTCGTCTGTTCTACTCCAGTTATTACGGCGACTCACTGGCCACAATGAAGATGAAGGTCTACGAGCTCGACCATCCCATGATGGAGGACCAACGCTACTATTCTGATTTCGACCCCCTCGAGGCAGGCTATGTGCGAACAGACGGCATCGCCAAGGAGAAGGTCTACTCGCTGGTAAACACTTCGGAGGCTGAGGAGAAGAAAAACAACGGTCTGTATGTGAACAACATCTGCGTGAGGCTCAACGATCCCTATACCGACAAGAACGGGGTGACCTACAACAACTTCGGCACCTACATTCTTCGCAAATACTACGAGCATCCTGAGTATTTCCGCAACAGCTATACATTCCTCAAAAACGTACAGCCTGGCTTCTTCTTCAAAATGACCGGCGGACAGGGCTCAATGGCCTATATCGTATCACCACAGCTGAACATATACTATAAGGCCGGTTCAACAGCCGCCTACGCCACCAGCCGAATGACCTTGTTCAATGGCACCGAGGAGGTGCTGCAGACCACCACGGTGACCAACGAAGACGCAGCCCTTCAGGAGCTTGTTGCCGACAATAGTTGCACGTATATCAAGAGCCCTTCGGGCATCTTCACTGAGATTACCCTTCCCGTTGACGAGATCATGGTGGGACATGAGAACGACACCATCAACACGGCAAAGATGTATCTCAACCGCCTGAACAATGAGAGCTGGAACAAATTCGCCCTCCCGGCTCCCAGTACCCTGCTCCTGGTAGAGGCCGACAGCCTGAGCACATTTTTCGAGAACAGCAAGCTGGCCAACCACAAGACGTCGTATCTGGCTGCTTTCACCTCTGCCACCAACAGATACACCTTTGGAAATATCAGCAACCTGATAGCCTCGATGTATCGAGCAAAGATCAACGGATTGAGGAACGACCCCAACTGGGTTGCCCACCACCCCAACTGGAACAAGGTAATGGCAGTGCCTGTGAAGACCAACTACATCACCTACAACAACTCCTCGGTGCTCACCTCCGTGACAAACGACATGTCACTGACAAGCACCCGGTTGGTAGGTGGCAGCACGCCCATCAATATCGAAGTGATATATAGCAAATTCGAATAGTGCCATGGCCGACAACTACCTGGAGCGGCGAAGGGAGCAATATGAGGCCCGCAAAGCCGAATGGCTGAAGAAGAAACGCCATATGCCTGTAAAGCCGAGGAAAACCACGCCGGCGCTGCCCACGGAGACAAAGACTAAGGACGAAAGAGAAGATACTCCATAAACAAAGAAAGCCTTGCAAAAGCAAGGCTTTCTTTGTGGGTGCTGATGGATTCGAACCACCGAAGTCGAAAGACAGCAGATTTACAGTCTGCCCCATTTGGCCACTCTGGAAAACACCCTTGGTTTCGTGGGCGTTGGCGGATTCGAACCGTCGACCCCCTGTCTGTCAGACAGATACTCTAAACCAGCTGAGCTAAACGCCCTTATTCACGAAACGATTGCAAAGGTAGTGTTTTTTTATGAATTGGCAAACTTTTAGGACAGTTTTTTTCTTTCAATACCATTTCTTTGTAGGTTTTCCACCCTGATTCCATCTGTTTGGCACATTCTTGCCTTGTCATTCCGACGAAAGAACATCAAGATACATCAGAAAGGATATCCGATAGCGAAATGTATGCTCTGTCCTCTACCGAATGACGGAATATTGAAATAGCCTCCCTTGCCGGTTTCGTAGGGCACATGGATACCAATGCCCCAGTCAACACGAATCACGAAGAAATCGAGGTCGTACCTGAGTCCCACGCCCGTTCCCACGGCCAGGTCTTCGAACATGTTCGAGAAGCTGAACACACTGTTTTCCATATGCTCTGCCGCTTCGCCCAGTTCCCATACATTGCCC
>ONSV01000123.1 GCA_900320585.1 uncultured Prevotellaceae bacterium
GCTCGCCTTGCACTACCTTTGCGGCTGCGCCGCGAAAGTACTCACGTTCGGAAATGCTCAAATAAATTTGGCATTTCGCTCACTTATTCGTACTTTTGCACCTTATAGAATAGATTATCGGAAAAACGAAAGAACAATAACATCATACTATCATCAATATGGCAACAACTGTAGATAATACTAACACCGAGAAACGTAGTCTGAGTTTCGTGGAACAAATGGTGGAGAAAGACCTCGCCGAAGGAAAGAACGGCGGCAGAATACAAACCCGCTTCCCGCCAGAGCCCAACGGATATCTGCACATCGGACATGCCAAGGCCATCTGCATGGACTTCGGCGTGGCAGAGAACTACAACGGCGTGTGCAACCTGCGCTTCGACGACACCAACCCGAGCAAAGAGAACAATGAGTATGTGGAGAATATCCTCTACGATATCAAATGGCTCGGATTCCACTGGGGCAACCTCTACTACGCCTCCGACTACTTCGAGCAGCTGTGGGACTTCGCCATCTGGCTCATCAACAAAGGACTGGCATACATCGACGAGCAGACCTCGGAGGAGATAGCCGCACAGAAAGGCACGCCCACCGAGCCCGGTACCGCCTCGCCCTACCGCGACCGGCCCATCGAGGAGAACCTCGCCCTCTTCCACAAGATGAACACCGCCGAGGCCGAGGAAGGGTCGATGGTGCTGCGCGCCAAACTCGACATGGCCAACCCCAACATGCACTTCCGCGACCCCATCATCTACCGCATCATCCATACCCCGCACCATCGCACGGGCACCAAATGGCACGCCTACCCGATGTATGACTTCGCCCACGGACAGAGCGACTACTTCGAGGGCGTCACCCACTCCATCTGCACGCTTGAGTTCGTACCCCACCGCCCACTCTACGACAAGTTCATCGACTTCCTCGTGGAGAGAAACCGTGAGGCCGGAAAGACCGACGACTACCGTCCGCGCCAGATTGAGTTCAACAGGCTCAACCTCACCTATACCGTGATGAGCAAGCGCAAGCTCCTGGCACTGGTCAACGAGAAATTCGTCATCGGATGGGACGACCCACGCATGCCCACCGTATGCGGAATGCGGCGCCGTGGCTACTCGCCACAGAGCATCAGGAAGTTCATCGACTCCATCGGATACACCAAGTTCGACGCCCTCAACGACGTGGCACTGCTCGAGGCCGCCGTGCGCGAGGACCTCAACGCCCGAGCCACCCGCGTGAGCGCCGTGGTGAACCCCGTGAAACTGATTATCACCAACTACCCTGACGGACAGGCCGAGGAACTGACTGCCGTGAACAACCCCGAGTGCGAGGCCGACGGCACACACACCATCACGTTCTCGAAGAACCTGTGGATAGAGCGCGACGACTTCATGGAGGACGCCCCGAAGAAATTCTTCCGCATGACCCCGGGCAAGGAGGTGCGCCTGAAGAACGCCTACATCGTAATGTGCACGGGATGCAAGAAAGACGCCGACGGCAACATCGAGGAGATTTACGCCGAGTACGACCCCAACAGCAAGAGTGGCATGGAGGGGGCCAACCGCAAGGTGAAAGGCACACTCCACTGGGTGTCGGCCGACCACTGCCGCAAGGCCGAGGTGCGCGTCTACGACCGCCTGTTCAAGGTAGAGAATCCCAGCGCCAGCGACAAGGACTTCCGCGAACTGCTCAACCCCGACTCGCTCACCGTCATCGACAACTGCTATGTGGAGGAGTTTGCCGCCGACAAGAAGCCCGGCGACTACCTGCAGTTCCAGCGCATCGGCTACTTCATGGCCGACAACGACTCCACTCCCGAGCACCCGGTGTTCAACAAGACCGTGGGTCTGAAAGACACCTGGGCAAAAATGAACAAGTAAATGCAAGACACCTATTTCGACAGCAAGGAATTCAGGGAAATCCTACAACGGTATGAGGACGCGCTGGAGCAAGACGACAACGTGTTTCTCGACTCCGAGGAGCTAACCTCGATAGCCGAATACTACCAGGCCCAGGGCGACACCGCCAAGGGTCTGGCTGCTGCCGAATATGCCCTCGAGCTCTATAGCGGGGCCACCGCCCCACTGCTCTTCAAGGCCAGGGTGACGCTCCTCCACGACAACGACCCCAAGAAGGCGCTCGAACTCGTGGAGCAGATCGACGACAAGACCGACCTCGACTACTACTACCTGAAAGCCGAGATCATGATCGTGGAGAACCACAACGAGGCCGCCGACCTGTACCTGGAGGAGAGTCTGGAAGAGGTGGCCGACAGCGACCGCCCCGACTTCCTGCTCGATGCCGCCACTCTCTTCGCCGACTACGAGCAGACCGACCTGGCAGAGAAATGGCTGCTGAAGTCGGACGAGACCACACACCCCGACTACCGTGAGCTGAAGGCACGCATCCACTACATGCGGGGCGAGTATGCCGAGAGCGAGGAAATCCTCAACGGACTCATCGACGAGACGCCCTACTCCGCCCTCTACTGGGACCTCATCGCCACCGTGCAACTGGCACAGGACCGCTGCAACGACTCGATGACGAGCAGCGAGTATGCCATCGCCATCAATCCCAGCGACGACGAGGCACTGCTCAACAAGGCCAACGTGCTGATGCGCCTCAACAACTTCGAGGAGGCGCTGCGCTACTATGAGCGCTACTCCGAGGTGTGCCCGATGAAGGAGGCCGGCGAACTCTACCAAGGAGAGTGCCTGCTCAACCTCGAGCAGCTGCGCGAGGCAAGCTTCCACCTGCTCATGGCCGAGAAAATGGCGCGGAAAGACTCGCCCCTCCTCCCGGAAATATACCAATACCTGGCCTTCTGCTTCTGCAAGGCCGGCAACATCGATGAGGCCCTCGCCTTCGTCGACAAGACGAAAGACCTGCCCTGCAACCACCATGAGATGCTCGTGGTGCGCGGGCATGTGCTGCTCTCGGGCAACCGCATGGAGGAGGCCACACAATGCTTCAGCGAGGCGATGGTGGAGTCGGGAGGGGCCAACACGGTGATGATGCGCATCGCCATGTCGCTCTACGACAACAACTACCTCGACATGGCCTACGACCTGCTCACCGAAATGATGGAGAAAAACGACCACCAGCTCAACTATGGGTATGCCTACCTGGCCATCTGCGCCCACGACTTAGGGAAACGGGAGGAATATCTGCAGCACCTGAAGACAGCCGTAGAGCGCGACCCACAAGAGGCGAAGGCCGTGCTGGGCCCCTTGTTCCCCGACGACATCGAGCCCGAAGACTTCTACCAATACGCAACCCAACAACCCTGACCAAACATGAACTGGATAACGGCCCTTTTGGGCAATCTCAACTATACCACCATCTTCTTCCTCATGCTGCTCGAGAGCACCGTAGTGCCGGTGCCCTCCGAACTGGTGGTGTCGCCGGCAGCCTACCATGCCGCAGCGGGCAACCTGAACGTGATACTCGTGGTGCTCTTCGCCACCATCGGCGCCGACGTGGGTGCCTCGATCAACTACGTGGCGGGCTATTACCTCGGACGGCCCATCATCTACAAGTTTGCCAACAGCCGGTGGGGACATCTCTGCCTGCTCAACCAGGAGAAGGTGGAGAAGAGCGAGAAATACTTCTACGACCACGGCGTGGTGGCCACCCTCACCGGTCGTCTCATCCCCGGCATACGCCACCTCATCTCCATCCCGGCCGGACTGTCGAAGATGCCCTACTGGAAATTCCTGCTCTACACCACCATCGGCGCAGGCGTCTGGCACTCCATCCTTGCCGCCCTGGGATGGTATCTCCACTCGTTCGTGCCCGAGGACCAGCTCAACGACAAGATCCTGGAGTATGGCGATATCATCAAATGGACCATCATCGCCTTAGTAATAGCCGCCATCGTATATTTCGTGGTGAAGCACTACGTGAAGAAGGCCAAGAAAGACTAAGGAAACTAGAAAAACTAGGAGCCCTAGGAGCCCTAGGATAACTAGGATAACTAGGATAACTAGGGCTACTAGAGCTACTAGAGCATCTAGAGCATCTAGCCCCCCACCCCACAAAAAAAGAGGAAGCCCGTGAGCTTCCTCTTTTTTATTATAATAGCAATGCTTTATTTGGCATAGAGAGCCACGATGGTCTCGTATTTCTCCTGCTTGCCAGAAGTCTGCTTGGGCTCCTCCACCTTCTTGCCATACTCGTAGGCCTGCTCAAGGGTGAGCTTGCCATCCTCGAAGTCCTTGCCGATGCCGCTGTCGAAGCTGGCGTAGCGGGCCTTCTTCATTGCGGGCAGCTCGCTCTCCTCCAGGATAGCGGCAGCATTCTCGAGGGCGCGTGCCATGGCATCCATACCGCTGATGTGAGCGATGAAGAGGTCCTCGAGGTCGGTGGAGTTACGACGGATCTTGGCGTCGAAGTTGGTACCGCCATTGCCCAGACCGCCATTGCGGATAATCTCGAGCATGGCCTGTGTGAGCTCGAAGTTGTCGATGGGGAACTGGTCAGTATCCCATCCGTTCTGGGCGTCACCACGGTTGGCGTCGATCGAACCCAGCATGCCGGCGTCTACTGCGCAGGCGAGCTCGTGCTCGAAGGTGTGGCCGGCCAGGGTGGCGTGGTTCACCTCGATGTTCACCTTGAAGTCCTTGTCAAGGTTGTGGGCACGGAGGAAGCCGATCACGGTCTCGGTGTCTACGTCATATTGGTGCTTCGAAGGCTCCATGGGCTTGGGCTCGATGAGGAAGGTGCCCTTGAATCCCTTGGCGCGGGCATAGTCGCGGGCCATGGTGAGCATGGTGGCCATGTGCTCCTTCTCGCGCTTCTGGTCGGTGTTGAGGAGGCTCATGTAGCCCTCGCGTCCGCCCCAGAACACATAGTTCTGGCCGCCCAGCTTGATGGTGGCGTCGATGGCGTTCTTGATCTGCACGATAGCCCTTGCCACTACGTCGAAGTCGGGGTTGGTGGAGGCACCGTTGGCATAGCGCTTGTTGCCGAACACGTTGGCTGTGCCCCAGAGCAGCTTGATATTGGGATATTCCTTCATCTTCTCCTGAGCGTAGTCGGTGATGGCCTTCATGCGTGCCTCGTACTCGGCGATGGTCTCGCCCTCTTCCACGAGGTCAACGTCATGGAAGCAGAAGTACTCGATGCCGAGCTTGTCCATGATCTCGAAGCCAGCGTCCATCTTGTCCTTTGCGCGCTGCACGGCGTCGGCTGCCTTGTCCCACTCGTAGCTGCGGGTCTGGCCACCAAACTGGTCGGCGGATGCGCCACCCAGCGTGTGCCACCAAGCCATGGCAAACTTCAGCCAATCCTTCATTTTCTTTCCCATCACGACCTTCTCGGGGTCATAATAGTGGAAAGCCATCACGTTCTTGCTCTCTTTTCCTTCGAAAGGAATTTTACCAGTAAATGGAAAATACTCTTTTGCCATAATTGATTTGATAAATAAATAGTTGAAATAATCTTGGATATGTTGTTGATCTTTTACTCGCCGTTGACCATGGCCAGCGTCTCCTTCCACTTGGCGTAGGCAGCCAGGTATTCGGGACGCAGTGCCTCGTCGGGCTCTATCACTGCCAGGCGCTTGAGCGAGGCAAAGGCCTCGTTGTTGTCCTTGTAGAGGCCGCAACCCATACCGGCACCCTTGGCGGCACCCACGCTGCCGTCGGTCTCGAGCAGCTCGATGGTGGCACCGCTCACGCCAGCGAGTGTGTCGCGGAAGAGCGGACTGAGGAACATGTTGGCCTTTCCGGCATGTATCTTCTTGATGTCCATGCCCATCTGCTGCATGATCTCCATGCCATAGCAGAAGCTGAAGACGATGCCTTCCTGGGCGGCCCTCATCAGGTGGGCCTTGCCATGCTTGTTGAAGTTCACGCCATTGATGGAGCATCCCACCTCCTTGTTCTCGAGCACGCGCTCGGCGCCATTGCCGAAGGGGATGATGGTCACGCCGTCGCTGCCGATGGGCACCTGGGCCATATAGTCGTTCATCTCGGCGTAGGAGATACCCTCCGGGGCGATGGTGCGGCGCACCCATGCGTTGAGGATGCCCGTGCCGTTGATGCAGAGGAGCACGCCCAGACGGTCGAGATCCTTGGTGTAGTTCACGTGGGCGAAGGTGTTCACGCGGCTCTTCGTGTCGTAGTTGATCTCGCCGAGCACGCCATAGACCACGCCCGAGGTGCCTGCGGTAGAGGCAATCTCGCCCGGGTTGAACACGTTGAGCGAGAGGGCGTTGTTGGGCTGGTCGCCGGCACGGTACGAGATGGGCGTGCCCTCTTTCAGCCCCAGTTCGGCGGCAGCAGCGGCGCACACCTCGCTCTGCACGCTGAAGGTAGGCACGATATCGGGCACCAGCGACTGGTTGAAGCCGAAGTAGCGCATGAGGAAGTCGGCCACCTGCTTCTCGCGGAAGTCCCAGAACATTCCCTCGCTCAGGCCGCTGATGGTGGTGTTTACCGTGCCGCTCAGGCGCATGGCCAGGTAGTCGCCGGGAAGCATGAACTTGTAGACTTTGTCGAAGAGCTCAGGTTCGTTGGCCTTCACCCATGCCAGCTTGGCTGCGGTGAAGTTGCCCGGTGAGTTGAGCAGGTGTCCGAGGCACTGCTCTGCGCCCAGCTCGGCGAAAGCCTTCTCGCCGAAAGGCACGGCTCTCGAGTCGCACCAGATGATGGAGGGTCGCAGCACGTTGAGGTCCTTGTCCACGCACACCAGACCGTGCATCTGGTAGGAGATTCCTATGGCGATGATGTCCTCGCCCTTGGCACCCGTGTCGGCCATGATTTTCTTCAGACTCATCTTGGCGTAGTTCCACCACGACTCAGGGTCTTGCTCTGCCCATCCTGTCTTCTTGGCCATGATGGGTGCCTCACTCTCTGGATAAAATGCTGATGCAGCGCACTCACCTGAGTCTGCATCCACGATCGATGCCTTGACAGAACTGCTGCCCACATCGAAACCTAAAAGATATCTTCTTGACATAGTAATGTGATTTAACAAAAAACGGAGATGGCGGCTGTCCAAAAACTATGGTCCCCTACCCTGTCCAATGGCAAAGATAGCAAAAAAACAGCACGAAACGATGGTGAAAGTTTTAAAAAGTGTATAATGAAATAAAAAATAGAATATTTGACACAAATGAAATTGTCATTTGTGGGGGAGGATAAGATTTGCTGGTTGTGGGAGAAGGATTGAGGGCCGGTGCCAATGTCGTGCAATGGGCACGACGAGAGCACGACGGGAGGATGATGAGAGGATGGCCGGAGTTTGACGGCAGGCGAAAAGGAGGGCACAAAAAAATGCCGATGTCATCGATGACACCGGCATTTTTTTTATAATCGATAAATGATTAAGCGAGAGTGATAAGATTGTTCTCCTCCTTGATTTTGCCCTCTTTGAAGAGCCAGCCAATACCAAGCAGAGTCTCTGCCTCGGTAATCTTAGCCTGCTTTGCGATTTCCTTCACGCTCAGAGCCTTCTCGGCTGCGAACAGAGCCTGGTACACATCACCGGCCTTGAAACCTACTGTCTCTACATTGATAACGACCTCTGCCTTCTTTGCGGCTGCCTTCTTCGGAGCTGCCTTCTTCTCAGCGGCTGCCTTAGTTGTTTTAGCAGCTGCTTTTGTTGTTGCTTTTTTTTCTGCCATAATATGTTAAAACAAATAAATTGCGTTGAACTAACTAAGTATCAACTTATTAAATCCGCTGCAAAGTTACATCTTTTAGTTGAAACAAGATAATTTTTTTACCAAAAAAACATCTTTTCGGCCGCGAGAATGGGCAAACTATTGCATTTCTTGATTTAAATCAACCTTTATCTGCAGTTCGTCGAGCTGTTTCTGGTCGATTGCCGATGGTGCGTCGAGCATCACGTCGCGCCCGGAGTTGTTCTTCGGGAAGGCGATGCAGTCGCGGATGCTGTCGAGTCCGGCGAAGATGGAGACGAAGCGGTCGAGA
>ONSV01000124.1 GCA_900320585.1 uncultured Prevotellaceae bacterium
TTAACAATAGACAACCTATATCAGTAATAAATATTAACCCAGTCAACTTTATAAAGGGTTAAGACATAAAGGTAGTCAACCTAAATCAGGAAACTACATGCACCTCGGGCATGAAAACAAAAAACTTCGTATTTTGTTTTGCATTCCACTCGGTTTGCACTAACTTTGCAGCGAAGCAGGGCTCCGGCTTGTCGCTGGCATCTTATGATGCGAGAGGAAAGTCCGGGCAGCACAGGGCATCCCACTTCAGAAATTGAAGCTATCAGAAACGGTAGGTGAGGTCAGAAGAGAACGACCGCCCGCCTCGGCGGGTAAGGGTGAGAAGGCGGTGTAAGAGACCACCGGCCGGTCGGGTGACCGACGGCGCTGTGACTACTGGGAGCTGCAAGTTCGCGTATACCATCGTCTGAGGGTAGCCCGCCCGACTCACTCCGATGGAGGGTAGAACGCTTGAGCCGAGGGGTGACCCGAGGCCTAGACAAATGACAGGCATTGTGGTGCTCGCACCGCAACACAGAACCCGGCTTATAGGAACCCTGCTTCATTTTTTCTCATTCCTTAAGCCAGATGAATTGGATTAGAAAAATCATCGACTTCTTCACGGTAGGAGTCTGGAAAATCAAGAAAAACGACGTCTCCCCTGTGGTCTTCCTTATGGTGAAAGTGCTCAAGATACTGCTGCTCGCAGCCAAGGCTTTCACCACAAGGCGCATCACCAGGTCGGCATCGGCACTCACTTATTCCACCATGCTTGCCCTCGTACCCATGGTGGCCGTGGTCTTCGCCATTGCAAGGGGCTTCGGGTTCAATATGTATATCGAACTCTGGTTCCGCGACTTGCTCTCCAGTCAGCCACAGGTGGCCGACATCATCGTGGGATTCGTCAATTCATATCTCGTACACGTGAAGAGTGGGGTGATACTGGGATTCGGACTCCTCGTGATGCTCTGGACGGTGCTCATGCTCATCGACAATGTGGAGACGACATTCAACGACATCTGGGGCGTCGACAACTCAAAGGGACTGCTGCGAAACCTTGTCGACTATACGGCATTCTTCTTCCTGCTTCCCATCGTGGTGATACTGACGTCGGGCCTGTCGATTTTCGTCTCTACTTATACGGCACAGATGGGGACATTGGTGGCGCCTCTGGTGAAGTTCGCCTTCAAGGTGGTGCCCTATGTCGTGATGTCGGCGGTGTTCATCGCCGTATACATGCTGCTGCCCAATACCAAGGTGAAGTTCAGCAGCGTGGTGCTGCCGGGTATCATCGCGGGTGTGGCCATGCAGGTACTGCAGCTGTTCTACATCCACTCGCAGATGTGGGTGTCGAGCTATAATGCCATCTATGGGTCGTTCGCAGCCTTGCCTCTCTTCATGCTCTGGATGCAGATCTCATGGATTATCTGCCTCTTTGGGGCCCAGCTGTGCCATACCAACCAAAACCTTGAGGACCTGGCGTTCCTCAACAGCGAGATAGTGGTGAGCCACAAATACAAGATCATGGCCTCGGCATGGCTGCTCAACATCATCTGCAAGAAGTTCGGCGAGGAATACTGCAAGCCCGTCACCGTAGAGCAATTACATCTGCAAACCGGGATGCCCATGCGTGTGGTGACTTCGCTGCTCTACAACCTGAAAGCCGCCAATCTTGTCGACGATGTGTCGGGAGGAGGAAAAGACGTGGCTCCGGCTTACAAACCGGCAGAGGCGCTCCACAATATCACCGTGGGCGCCATGATCGACCGGCTGGAAGCCGCAGGAGTGTCGTGGAAAGACAACGACGAGTGGCCTTCAATGGAGTCGGAGAAATGGAAAGAGGTGGTGGGCCTCAGAGACAAATATATCAAGGAGTTGCGTCAGGTGCCCATCATGGAGCTTTGAACTTCATCACGTCGGCGATGTAGCGCTCAATGGCCTCGTTGTTCAGACGGCTTATCCTGATCTTGTGAATCAGAATGGTGAGCAGGTAGTAGAGCCCGCAGAGCACGAAGCCTATACCTACGGCAATGAGGAAATTGGTGATGGTGGTCTTGAAAAATGCCATCACCACGAAAGGAAGGATGAAAATCACAGAGTAGACGGTGTACTTGCGGCGAAGGGAGTCGACATCATCGATGACGGCCTGCTTGTAGAACAGGTAGTCGTCGAACTCGTCCTCGCTCACTCCATAGTCCTCTAATTGGGGGAAACCGGCCGCATCGCGGTTCTGTGCGATGATTTTCCGCACCTGGTGTTCCATGTCATCTATTTCGTATGCCATCTTGTAATATTTTCTTGCGAAGTTAAGTGATTTTGTCCTTTCTTCCAAATAAAATTTTGCCTAATTGAAAAAAAAACGTAATTTTGTCGCGTTTTCTAAGGTGAATAATACCAAATTGTTTGTCATCTAAAAAACTATTGTATGGAATTACCCGATTTTATGTCATACTCCGACAAATTCTCATCAAAGGGATTTGTCGAGAAAATATCCAGAGTAGCTAAAAGGGCGGGCTCAAAACTCGTCTATGTGGCATTGGTGCTGTTCTATACGCTCCAAAGCAAGGAGGTGTCGGTGAAAGACAAGGCCATCATCGTGGGCGCTCTTGGATACCTCATCAGTCCGCTCGACGTCATTCCCGATGCCATACCCATCGTGGGGCTCTCCGAAGACCTCTCCGTGCTGGTCTATGTCATCAACAAAATATGGGTCGACGTGCCCGAAGAGGTGAAACAGAAGGCCCACGACAAGCTCAGCGAGTGGTTCGATGAGGACGAGATTACCGAAGTAGAGGATTTCCTCAACGAGCACCGCACAAAAGACACCCCAGAAACCGGCGAAGCAGAGGCCTAAAAGCCAGTGCATAGCGAGCCCACCAGGCCCACAATGCCCATCATGCCCATAGAGCCCATAGTGCCCACAATGCCCATAGAGCCCATTAACCCCATCCCCCACAACCCATAAAAAATCCCCACCCAAAAAGGGCGGGGATTTTTATATAGGGGGATAATAAGTCTATACAATGCCTTGTGCCATCATGGCCTTGGCCACTTTCAGGAAGCCTGCTACGTTGGCACCCTTCACATAGTTGATGTAGCCATCGGCCTCGGTACCATACTTCACGCAGTTGGCGTGGATGTCGTTCATGATGTCGTGAAGCTTGGCGTCCACTTCCTCGCGGCTCCAGCGCAGACGCTCCGAGTTCTGGCTCATCTCAAGACCCGATACGGCCACACCACCGGCGTTGGCTGCCTTTCCGGGAGAGTAGAGAATCTTGGCATCCTGGAATATCTTGATGGCCTCGGGGGTGGAAGGCATGTTGGCACCCTCGCTCACGGCTATCACGCCGTTCTCGACCAATGCCTTGGCGGCCTCGCCGTTGATCTCGTTCTGGGTGGCAGAGGGCAGGGCAATGTCGGCCTTCTCAAACCAGGGCTTGGCACCACCGTCCACATATTTCACGCCATACTCCTCGGCGTACTCGCGGATACGGCCGCGCTCCACGTTCTTCAGCTCCTTGATCCACTCGAGCTTCTCCTGGTCGATGCCATCGGGGTCGTAGATGTAGCCATCGCTGTCCGACATGGTGAGCACCTTGGCGCCCAGCTCGATGCACTTCTCCACGGTATACTGGGCTACGTTGCCGGCGCCCGATACCAACACGGTCTTGCCCTTCAGGTCCAGACCACGGGTCTTCAGCATGTTCTGGAGGAAGTATACGTTGCCATAACCAGTGGCCTCGGGACGAATCAGCGAACCACCAAACTCCAGGCCCTTGCCAGTGAGCATGCCAGTGAAGGTGTGGGTGAGCTTCTTGTACATACCAAACATATAGCCTACCTCGCGGCCGCCAACACCGATGTCGCCTGCGGGAACGTCCTCATCGGGACCTACGTGGCGGTAGAGCTCTGTCATAAAGGCCTGGCAGAAACGCATCACCTCGGCGTTGCTCTTGCCACGGGGAGAGAAGTCGCTGCCACCCTTGGCACCACCCATGGGGAGCGTGGTGAGCGAGTTCTTGAATGTCTGCTCGAAAGCGAGGAACTTCAGGATCGAGAGATTCACGGAAGCATGGTAACGGATACCGCCTTTGTACGGGCCAATCACGTTGTTGTGCTGGATGCGATAACCCATGTTGGTCTGCACGTTGCCCTTGTCGTCGGTCCATGTCACACGGAAACTGATGATGCGGTCGGGGATGCAGAGACGCTCAATCAGATTGGCGCGCTCAAACTCGGGGTGCTTGTTGTACTCTTCTTCGATGGTTCCTAATACCTGGCTTACAGCCTGGATGTACTCGGGTTCATTGGGGAATCTCTGCTGAAGATCTTCCACTACTTTCGATGCGATCATAATCTTTTTACTTTAAATTGTTGTATAATTACACTTATCCTATTTCATTATGGGTGCAAAGTTATAGGTTTTTCTCGAAACAACAAACAAAATGAAAGAAAAAAATAAAAAATCGCAGAAAAAAGAAAGATTTTCTGCGATTTTATAATAAAAAGGCAAATTTTTAGGGGTTTTTGGTGACGAAAGATGGTTTTCCAACTCTCCCGCTGTCATTCTGGACTATTCATAGGGCTTGAAGCCGTCAGATTGGGGTGTTTTTACCGGCCTGAAGCTTTCCAAATGGATGCTCTTTTGGCCTGCAACCGTTCATTCTGGTTGCTGTGGGGTGCCTTTTCCTTCGCTCGATGGCTTTTTGCCGCGCCGCCGACTGCGGCGTTTCTTCTCCTCAGGGCGGACGTTCTTGCCGTCGCCTTGATGGGCCTGTGGCTGCGAGGCACCGCCTTGTTCGTCCTTCTTCCTGTCCCGCTTCCTGTCATGGCCGCCTCTGCCCCTGCCGCCGGGCCTTCCACCTCTGCCGCCTGGCCTGCCGCCACGTCCGCCGCGACCGCCACGGGCCATGGGCTTGTATTCGGGGGCCTCACCAAGTCCGGGAGGCAACTCCAGCTTGTCTACGGCATAGCCGAGGAATTTCTCTATCTGCATGAAGTCGCCTATCTCGCGGCC
This sequence comes from uncultured Prevotellaceae bacterium, assembly GCA_900320585.1. Classification (GTDB taxonomy): domain Bacteria; phylum Bacteroidota; class Bacteroidia; order Bacteroidales; family Bacteroidaceae; genus Prevotella. The sequence continues at coordinate 4,997 of ONSV01000124.1, forward strand.
ACGCACCAGGGTGATGGCCTTGCCGTCGCGCTGCGCACGGGCGGTGCGGCCAATGCGGTGCACATAGTCCTCAGAGTCGTGGGGCACGTCGTAGTTCACCACCGTGGCGATGTCGTCGATGTCGATGCCGCGCGCCACGATGTCGGTGGCCACGAGCACGTCTACCTGTCCGCTCTTGAAACGGTACATCATGTCGTCGCGCTGGCTCTGGTCCAGGTCGGAGTGCATCTCGCCGCAGTTGATGTGCATCTGCCTGAGCGAGCGGTTGATCTCCTTTACCTTGAGCTTCGAGCCGGCAAACACGATCACGCGGCTCAGCTCGTTGTTCTGGAACAGATGGCGGATGATGCCCAACTTCTGGTTCTCATGGCACACGTAGGCCACCTGGCGTATGTTGTCGGCCGGACGGCTCACGGCCAATTTCACCTCCACGGGGTTCTTCAGCAGGCTCTTGGCCAACTGCTCAATCTTCTGGGGCATGGTGGCCGAGAACATGATGGTCTGGCAGGTGGGGGGCAGGTAACTGGCGATTTTAAGGATGTCCTCGCTGAAACCCATGTCGAGCATACGGTCGGCTTCGTCGAGAACGAAAAACGAAAGGCGGCTCAGGTCGCCATGCCCCATCGTGATGTGGCTGATCAGACGCCCGGGGGTGGCTATCACCACGTTGGCGCCAAGGGTGAGACCCTTGGTCTCCTGGTCGTAGCGACCTCCATCGTTGCCGCCATAGACGGCCACGCTGCTGATGCCGTCGAGATAGTAGCCGAAGCCTTCCATCGCCTGGTCTATCTGCTGGGCAAGTTCGCGGGTGGGGCTCATGATGATGCAGTTGATGGCATCGTCGGGATAGAACCCGTCGTCGATGAGGCTGAGGATGGGGAGAAGATAGGCGGCGGTCTTGCCAGTGCCCGTCTGGGCTACGCCTATCACGTCGCGCCCGTCGAGTATTTCGGGGATACATGCCTCCTGGATGGGAGTGCAGGTCTCAAAACGCATGTCGTCGAGCGCGTCGAGTATGTTGTCGTTCAAGTTCAGTTCTTCAAATCTCATGATTCTTTCATTATGTTTCTTATTCTTTCCCCCTGGTTATCCGTTCTCGTATTCAACAAAAATGATTATCCCAATTCACGGTGTGCCAACGTTACCCCGAGGAATGTCTGTTTATGCTGTAGTGACGCAGCATGCTGCGTCAGCACGAAGAATGCTCACTCCTTCCGGTGAAATAGCCTCTCCTCTGCTATATTATATAATGTACAGTCCCACAAGGCTCCTACGCCCCGTCAATTCTCTAATTGGGGGCTTGGCGGTAGCAGAAGTAGGCCACCACCGCAAACACGATGTTGGGAAGCCAGGCGGCCACAATCGGGGGGAATCCGGTGTTGATGGCGAAGGTCGACGACACCGTCTGGAGCATGATGTAGGTGAAACTCAACACCAGGCCCAGACCCAGGTACAGACCCATGCCGCCCTTGCGCTTGCGTGAGGAGAGCGACGCACCGATGATGGTGAGGATGAACGAGGCAAACGACGACGCGATGCGCTTGTGATACTCCACCTCGTATTGCACCACATTGCCCGAGCCGCGCGACTGCTGCTTCGAGATGTAGTCGCGCAACTCCGGACTGGTGAACGTCTCTTGCTGGCCTTTCGAGTAGACCAGGTCGGTGGGCTCCATCATGATCACGGTGTCTTTGCGGGCGCCAGCGGTGATTTGCTCCCTCAGGCCGCGGAGGCGGCGCTCCTTCCAGTTGGTGATGTGCCAGTGGAACTTGCTGTCCGAGATGGTGTCGTACTGTATCTCGGAGGCAGAGAGGTGGCTCACAAGCTTCTTGTTCTCGAACTTGTCGAGACAGAAACCGTAGCCGCTCTTGCGGCGGTTGTCGTAATACTGGATGTAGGCTATCACACCCGGACCCACCTGCAACTGCACGTTCTCGGCCGATGTGTTGCGCTTCTTGTTCTTGTACATCGTCTCGAAGTTCTGGCGTATCACCGTGCCATGGGGTATCACGTAGGCGCCGAGGTAGAACGTGACGAGCGAGATGAGCACGCACGACACCATGTAGGGGCGCATCAGCCGGCGGAACGACATGCCCGAGGCGAGCATGGCGATAATCTCGGAGTTGCCGGCCAACTTCGACGTGAAGAAGATGACGGCGATGAACACGAAGAGCGGACTGAACAGGTTGGCGTAGAACGGCACGAAATTCACGTAGTAGTCGAGCACGATGGCCTTCAGCGGGGCGTTGTACTGCGAGAATTTGGCCAGGTTCTCGTTCACGTCGAACACGATCGCTATCGAGATGATCAGGATGATGGCGTAGATGTAGGTGCCGATGAATTTCTTGATGATATACCAGTCCATGCGCTTCATCATGCGTGATGGACTCAGCAGGCGCAGCACGCCCCACACCTTGCGCAGGGCGGCGCGGGTGGAGCGGAGCAGCTTGAGTGCCTTGTGATGGCGGCGGATGGTGGAATACTTCATTGGATATGCGTTAGATTCTTCTTCCTAAGCGTTCTACGACCTGGCGCTTCCATGTGGGGAAGTCGCCGGCAAGGATGTGCTGACGGGCATCGCCCACAAGGCGCAGGTAGAACGACAGGTTGTGGATGCTGGCCAACTGCATGGCAAGTAGTTCCTGGGCCTTGAACAGGTGGTGCAGGTAGGCCTTGCTGTGCAGGCGGTCGGTGTGGCAGCCCTCAGGGTCGATGGGACTGAAGTCCATCTCCCATTTCTTGTTGCGCATGTTCATCGTGCCCTCGTAAGTGAAGAGCATGGCGTTGCGGCCGTTGCGGGTGGGCATCACGCAGTCGAACATGTCGACGCCACGGTCGATGGC
>ONSV01000156.1 GCA_900320585.1 uncultured Prevotellaceae bacterium
CGCTGCGCACGCCGTCGATCTCTGACAGCTCGTTCACGAAATCCGTATCGGTATTCTTCAGCCGCACCTCAAGGTTGAGCTCCACCGAGCCCCTCTGTGCGGTCTTGCTTTTTACCGTGCAGCGTCTGGTATGCTTCATCAGGTATTTCATGGCCTTCTGCTCACTCGACGAGAAAGACATTCAGATCAAGAGTTGGCAAGAGTACAACTCATAAACAAGGATTTGGAGACTCAGATAATGACGAAGGGCAGCCACATGAGGCTGCCCTTCGTCATATCAATTGTATGAAGGAGTCATTTCTTGATCAGTTTCGCATTCTCAGAAACGGAGAACTTGATTTTCTTTCCTTTTGGAATCGTCGGATACTGCCATTCTCCATTGAGAATCCTCACCACGGCTTTCTTGCCCATAGGAACATTGTCTACGGCTTGTTGCAAATCCATATAGTTGCCCTTGCCGTCGGCAGCCACGATATAGTCGTAATGGCGGATGTGCTTCTCCAACGAAGGAGCCACTTTGCCAATCTCGTCGACCAGCAAGCCAGCCACCACATGGGCGCCATAAACGCAGTAATGTGTGTTGTCCTCACGTCCTTTGGGGAGAGAAGGATTCTCGCCAGGCTTGAACCACATGTGAAGCTTTTTCGACCCCTCAGGACCAAGCGATTGCTCAAGGTCGAGTGTCACCTTGTTGGCATCAACGAAAGGCGTGGCTGTGGAGAGAGCCACATTCCGTGGAGCGATGATATAGTCGCCATGAGTATCCACCAGCACCGACCCCTCCTCGGCCTTCTTTCCGGTATAAACCGTTTCGCGCAGTTTCTCATCGTCATCGTTTTGGGGAACCACCTGTTGGAAATTCCGTCTCACCACGCTGTTCATGAGAATAGGATGGCCGCCTCGAGCACGTGTCTCTTCCACAAACCTCTTCAGGTTGGCATCGAAAGTGGAGCCGGGGTCGGTATGACGGTCGGCCTGTGGTTTCTCGTCGTTATGGCCAAACTGAATGATGACGTAGTCACCGGGTTTGATTTTGTCGAGCACCACCTGCCAACGTCCCTCGTCAATAAAACTTTTCGACGACCTGCCATTCACGGCATGGTTGTCGACCACGACATTGTCGGTGAAGAAACCTTGCAGTGCCATACCCCAACCTCTTTCAGGTTTGGAGTTGTCGTACGGCTTGTTGGCCATCGTAGAGTCACCTATCATGAATACGGTGACTTGTTTGCGGCCAGAGGTAAGCGACACCAGCACCAACAAGGAGAGGAGCAAAATGAGAGTACGCTTCATAGACGGTATTTATGTAATGTTGGCTTATTTCCTTACAAGTTGGATGAGCTGTTGAGGATCAACCATTTGCTGCTCGCCAGAGTTCATGTCCTTCAGGGTGATTTTGCCTTCGGCCATCTCGTTGTCGCCAGCCAGTGCCACGAACGGTATCGCCTTCGCATTGGCATACGACATTTGCTTCTTCATCTTGGCCTTGTCGGGGAACACTTCGCATCTGATGCCAGCCTCACGACATTTCGCTGCCATTGGAAGGCAATAAGCGGTCTCTTTCTCGCCAAAGTTGACAAAGAGCAGCTGTGTGGTCTCCATGGCGTCTTTGGGGTAAAGGTCGAGCGTGTTGAGCACGTCGAAAATCCTGTCTGCTCCAAAAGAGATGCCCACACCACTCAGTCCGGGCATGCCAAAGATGCCCGTGAGATTGTCGTATCGTCCACCGCCTGTTATGCTTCCCATAGGTGTGTCGAGCGCCTTCACTTCGAAGATGGCACCAGTATAATAGTTCAGTCCACGTGCCAACGTAAGGTCGAAATCCACGACATTGGCAAGTTGGCAGTTGGCCAGTGTGTCGAGAATCATGCGCGTTTCCTCCACGCCCTTCATTCCCACTTCCGACTTTGCAAGCACCTTCGAGATGTCGTCCAACTTCTCGTTGTTGCCTCCAGAGAGACGGAGTATGGGCTGGAGTTTCTCAATGGCCTCGCTACCTACTCCGTTGGCGGCCAGTTCGGCATTCACGTTGTCGATGCCAATTTTATCCAACTTGTCGATGGCAACGGTAATATCGACAATCTTGTCGGCCTCGCCTATCACCTCGGCGATGCCGCTGAGTATCTTTCTGTTATTGATCTTGATGGCCACCCTGATGCCCAGACGGGCGAATACAGTGTCGACAATCTGCATCAGCTCCACCTCATTGAGCAAGGAGTCGCTGCCAACGATGTCGGCATCGCATTGGTAGAATTCCCTATAACGTCCCTTCTGTGGACGGTCGGCTCTCCACACGGGCTGTATCTGATAGCGTTTGAAAGGCAGTTGCAGTTGGTCGCGATGCATCACCACGAACCGTGCGAAAGGAACGGTGAGGTCGTATCGCAGACCTTTTTCGCACATTCTGGCAGCCAGGGGAAGAAGTTGTGGGTCTTGCAACTCCTCTGGCCTCACTTTGGCGAGGTAGTCGCCGGAGTTAAGGATTTTGAAGAGCAGTTTGTCGCCTTCCTCACCATATTTTCCCATCAGGGTTTGCATTTGCTCGAGCGCAGGAGTCTCTATCTGCTGAAAGCCATAGAGGGCGAACACCTCACGAATGGTGTTGAAGATATAATTGCGCTTGGCCATTTCGGCAGGCGTGAAGTCGCGCGTGCCTTTGGGTATACTTGGTTTCTGTGCCATAATTATTGTCTCACTATTGTTTGCTCACGGTCGGGGCCAACCGAGATGATTTTAATTGGCGTTTCGAGTTGTTGTTCGAGGAATGCCACATATTGTTTGAACTGCTCCGGGAATTCCGACTCGCTGCATATCTTGGTCATGTCGGTCTTCCATCCTGGCAGTTCCACATATACAGGCTCTATGCCTTTCTCAATATCGTAAGGGAAATAGTCGATTTGCTTCCCATCCTGTTTATAGGCCACACATGCCTTGATGGTATCGAACCCATCGAGCACGTCGCTCTTCATCATGATGAGCTGAGTGACGCCATTCACCATGATCGAGTATCTCAGGGCCACCAGGTCGATCCATCCACAACGGCGCTCACGTCCTGTTACAGCTCCATACTCATGTCCAAGTTGGCGGATGAGAGCACCTGTCTCGTCAAAGAGTTCGGTGGGGAATGGTCCGGCACCCACTCTGGTGCAATAGGCTTTCATGATGCCATATACCTCGCCAATTTTGTTGGGACCGATACCCAGGCCCGTACAAGCCCCGGCGCAGATGGTGTTGGAAGATGTGACGAAGGGATAGCTGCCGAAATCGACATCGAGCATGGTGCCTTGCGCGCCTTCGCACAAGATGCTCTTTCCTTGCTTGAGCAAGTTGTTGATTTCGTGCTCGCTATCAACGATTTGGAACTGTTTGATATACTCAATACCCTCCATCCACTTCTTCTCTACTTCCGCAATGTCGTAGTCTACGAAACCAAGCGACTTGAGCGTGGCCTCATGACGGGCCTTGTGGGCGGCATATTTTTCCTCGAAATGGTCGAAAATATCACCTACGCGCAGTCCGTTGCGGGAAATCTTGTCGGTGTAGGTCGGACCGATGCCCTTGCCGGTGGTACCTACCTTGCTTTTGCCTTTTGCGGCCTCAAGTGCGGCATCGAGCAAGCGGTGCGTAGGCATGATGAGATGGGCTTTCTTCGATATATGGAGCCTGTTTTTCAAGGGATGGCCACTCTTCTCCAAATCCTTGGCCTCGTCCATAAACAAATCGGGTGCAATCACCACCCCATTTCCGATGATATTGACCTTGCCACCTTGAAAAATGCCCGAAGGAATGCTTCTCAAAACGTATTTCTGTCCTTCGAACTCCAGGGTATGCCCGGCGTTGGGGCCACCTTGGAAGCGGGCGATGACATCATATCGCGGTGTCATCACATCGACTACTTTTCCTTTGCCTTCGTCACCCCATTGCAATCCGAGGAGGACGTCTACTTTGCCATTGTTCATTTCTTAGAAATATTTCTTGGTTTGTTTGTTTTGGTCTTCTTTCTTGTTATCTTGGCCTGGCATTTGCTGCAAATGCCATAGATATAGAGCGAAAAGCCCATTTGATGGAAGCGTTTCAACTTGATGGAACTCACGGCATCAATGAAATGGGCTGTTGGCACCTCCTCCACCTTGCCACAGATGGTGCATATCTGATGGCAATGGTTGTCGTTATGAAAACTGGCCTCATACTTTGTGCCTTGCTGGAAGTTATGCCTTACAACGATTCTCAGTTTAAGAAACAAGTTGATGGCATTATAGAGAGTGGCACGGCTCACTCTGAAGTTGTCGTGCTCCATCCTCGCTCCTAATTCCTCCAAGGTAAAATGACCGTTCATCTTGTATACGGTCTCAAGAATGGCAAACCGCTCAGGTGTCTTTCTGAAATGGTTTTCCTCCAAGTAGTTGGCCAGTGTCTGTTTTACCTTGAGTAAGATGTTCTCATCCATGAGTGCCGCTTGTCGCTTATCGTCAAAATCACATGCAAAGGTAATACAAATTGGGGTGAGGACAAAGAGAAATGCAGTATTTTTCTTTTTCCTCACCCCATCCTTGGGAAAATCCTCACCAATCCTTGATGGACCCGGGCTTAAATCTCTATGCCAGTGCCTTTCAGGGCCGAATTGATCATCTTTGCATATTCGTCTCCAACATCGGCCAGTCGTTGCAGGCAATTATATGCGGCATGCCTGACGGCAATGGAATCATCGGAAAGTGCCGTATGTGCCTGATCGACAAGCTCGCACAACCCACGGTCGTCGGGAGCACCATCCCTCGCTATTCTCCTCGACAGGGTCAGGTACCCGCAAATCTGATAATAAGGGGAGGGATGGGAAATCCACTGAAAGGCAAGGATAGGAGCAAAATCAAGATACTGGAACAAATTGAAGGCAAGCATCTCGGCCATTTCCTGGGTCGTGGTCTGCTCCATCCACAACTCGGCCAAATCGGGTGCCATCTCCTCGCAGGGCATCATTAGTGTGGCCAAGATCTTGCACTCCCGGATGTTCTCTTTCCACAATTCCACGGCAAGCGCGTAGTCTTTACCATATTCCTGGGCCATCTGCTTCAGGTCGGTGAAAGCGACGCCCCAGTTCAGATGATAGTCGAGCCCTTTCTCCCGCATCGACTTGGAGGCCTCGCCGTTCATCAACAACCTGAATGAGCGCTTGATCTCCTTCAATTTCTCCTGTATGTTACCAGTGTTTGTCATATTGCATGATATGAATTGGTGTGTTACAAAGAAGCGTAGTCTCTCGAATACCTCAGCATCTGTTCCTCATAGGTTTCCGAATAGTCTACTTCCACATCCGTTATTTCGCCGTTGGGTGAATAAACCAAGGATAGCCTCGGGTTCAGAAATCCCTTGTATGGGGCAAGGTCGAGTGCGGCATAGCGTCTTAGCACCTCCTCATGAAGCACGGGATCGACCTTCACGCCATAAGTCTCCACCAACTGCCGGGCGGCATCGAAATCGCCCTCGCTCTTGATTCGCTGTACCTCGGCCAGCAGTGTGGCAAAAAGCGCCCTCAGTTTCGCGTAGTCGTTGACTACGAGGTAGGACTTGCCGTCTTTTTGGATGAGCGCCATCGCTCCTTCTGAATGGGTATAGGTCCACCGGGCTATCAGTGCACGGTTGCGCATATGCGCTTCCTCGATCTGGTCGCCC
>ONSV01000125.1 GCA_900320585.1 uncultured Prevotellaceae bacterium
CTGCCCCGACAGGTAGTTGGTCATACCTTTCTCCTGATGGTGCTTGGTGTGGATGGTTAGCGTACCCTTGCGGATGTCGAGGTCGATGATGATCACCTTCTTGCCTGTTTGGGCGAAGCTGGCAGCCAGGTTACTCGATACGAAGGTCTTTCCGGCCGATGCACCGAAACTACTGAAGGTGACTACCTGCAAGTTCTCGGCCTTCACGCGCATGAAGTCCATGTTGGTGCGCACGATGCGGAAGGCCTCGCTCGTGAGGTCGCGGCTGTCGTTGAGCACCACGATGCGCTGGTTCTTGCTCTGTGGGTTCTTCGAGAAACTGTGCTTGGGTATCTCGCCGATAAAGGGCACCGAGGTCATGTCTTCGATGTCCTTGCGGCTCTTCACGCGGGTGTCGAAGAAGAAGAAGAACAGCAAGGCGGCCAGTGGAAGACCGACGGCCATGGCCATGTTTTTTGTCATCATCGTGTTGAAGATCGGAGAAATCGGGGCCTTGTTGGCATAGGCGGGCTGCAGCACGCGGGCGTTAGACTCGGTGGTGGCAAGGCTCAGGGCGTTTTCCTCGCGCTTGTTGAGCAGGTAGAGGTAAAGCTCTTGCTTGATGTGCTGCTGGCGCTCGATAGAGAGCATCTGGCGCTGCTGCTTGGGTATCTGCGACATGCGGGCAGAGGCCTGTCCGGCGCGGTTGGCCACGTCCTCGATCTTGGCGCTGATATTGGCGTTCACGTTGTCTACCGAGCGCAGGATGTTCTGGCGCATTGAGTTGAGCGTGCTGTTCAGGTCCTCGATCACAGGGTTGTTCTCTCCACCGCCACCCTCAATCAGCTTGTCGCGGCGGAGCTTCGACTTGTTATACTGGTTGATCTGCTCCTCGATGGCGGCGTTGTTCACACCTGTGTTGGTGGGGATGAGGTCGGTGGCTTTAGAGGGGTCGCGCAGGTAGTCGCGCAGATACTGGCTTGTCTGCTGTTGGAGCAGCAGGTCTTTCACCTCGGTGCTGTAGCGTTCGCGCTGGCTTTGGGCTGTAGAGGTGACCGACCCCAGGTCTACCATGTCGTGAGCCTCCTTGAAGTTCTGTATCTGGGCCTCCACGCCACCCAACTCTTTCTCGATGATGACCAGGCGGTCGTCGATGAAGTTGCTGGTATTGATGGCTTTCTGGTTCTTGTCAGAGATGGTCTCCTCATTGTAGATGGCGATAAGGGTGTTGAGGATGTCCTCGGCGCGGGTGGGGTTCACGTCGCTCAGGTACATGTAGAGTATCGACGAACTATTGCTGCCATAGCTGGAGCCAGAGTCGGACGAACCTTGCGTGATGGTGAGGTTCGGGGAGAGGTTGCCCACCGTGAAGTTGATGTCGTTCTTCTTCACGTTGATGGTGCGGCCATACCATTCCTTACTATAAAATAATGTTTTGGTGATACTGAGCTTGCCTAAGGGCGTGCGTACGACCTTGCCCAACTGGGCGGTGAGCGGACCGTCGGAGGTGAATCCGGACAGGCGCACCTTCTGGTCGTCGATGGGCGTCACCTGAAGAGCGGCCGTCTGGTCGTCGGCTATATCGAGGAACGATACCTTGACGGGTGAGTTGCTGTAGAGCTCCTCTACGCGCAGGTAGTCCATCACGGTGTAGTCGACCTCGGCGTGTAGGCGGAGCACGGCCTTGCGCATGAGCTCGGGCGAACGGAACTGCAGTATCTCGTTAGAGATGTTCACCTGTGGTGCGGAGTTGGCCAGACGGTCGAGACCTGCCTCACGGGCCGTTGCACGGGCGTCTTTGAACATCACGGTGGCGTTGGTGGAGTATCGGAACTGGGTAGTGGAGTACTTATACCAGGCCCATCCACCAAAGAGGGAGATGGAGAGCACGAACCAGTACCATTTCGACAAAAGGAAACGGAGTATGTCTAATGGGTTGATGTTGAAGCCTTTTGACGCCAGCGAACTGTCGGGCGCCATGCTATTCTGTTCACTCATTTTTACCATGGTGATAATGAATTATAGTGGTTGCTGATTGTTTTTGCTTTTTTGATTAGGCGACGGATTGCTGATGAATCTTGGCCTTATTTCTTGAACAGGTTGATAATCGTAAAGACGGTAGTGATGAGTGATGCACCGGTGAATATCCACTGGAAATTGCGGCGGGATTCCTCTCGCGCCCTATTAAGGTTGGGCTCTACATAGATGAGGTCGTTCTGCTTCAAGTAGTAGACGGGGGAGTCGAAAATGCTTTTCGAAAGGATGCTGACATGGTAGATGCGGCGCTTGCCATTCTCCTCACGTATCACGGCTATGCGGTCGAGCTGGGAATTTTGGGTGAGGTCGCCCGCCTGTGCGAGGGCCTCGAGAATGGTCACGCGGTCTTTGCCTTTCACCTCGATTGTACCCTTTTTATTAGCTTCACCAAGTATTGAGTAGGTGAAGTTCACAATCTCAGAGGTCACAAAGGGGTCGGTGATAAGATTGCGCGAACTCAGCTCGTTCTTTATGGCATCGGAGAGCTGACGGCAGGTGAGTCCGCGGGCTTGTATCTTGCCGATGATGGGGAAGTCGATGGTGCCATCGCTGGCCACGGTGTAGCGGGTGTCGTTGTTGGTGTTGCTCGTGCTGCTGATATTACCCTCGCTGCTGATGCTGTAACCGCCCGTGGGCACATTGAAGGCAAGGGCCAGTTCGGGATTCTTGCAGGTGACTTTGATGGCAATCTTGTCGTCGGTTTGTATCACTAAGTCTTTAGTGGGCTGCACGGGATAGTCGATACCGGGATTGAGGTCGGTGAGGTAGGTCATTTGCGTGCGTGTTCGGCACGAGGTGGCGGCGAGCACGATGAGCAGTGCCGCTAGGAGTTGTAGTTGTTGCTTCATGTTATTATTGATTTTGTTTTCGTATTATTCGGTCTGGGGACTATGGTTCAGTAACCATAAGGTATCTTAGGTCTTTTGGCCTTCTGTCACATTGGGCTATTCCTGTTCTTCTGGCTTCCCGGTGATGCGTTCTTTCAGCCTGCGGCCGATGAGGCCTGCATACCAGCAAAGCGACTCCTGAGGCGAGAGACTGAAATAGCGCCACACATTGTTGGTTATGCGCTGGGCGGTGGCTGCTTGATTGCCCTCGGAGCCGATGGCGTAGCGCTCGTCCATCTTTCCGAAGTTGCCGGTGTGCATCACTTCGCGGTGCATGGCCTCCACCAGTTGGCTGCTGGCTTTCACGGGGTAGGGCAAACTCGATGCAGGCAGTCCAAGAAGCGCCACGCAGTAGGCCAGGCAGAGGTCGGTCCAGCGTCGGAGGCCGAAACGGCCGAGCAAATCCTTCAGCGGGGCCTTGGCCAGTGTGGCTTGGTTGTGGCTTACGAAAAGGGCAAGGTCACAGAGTTGACGCAGGCCGATGCCCTCGTTGAGCGAATGCTTCAGGTTGTGGCTGCCCAACTGCACCATGTCGATCTCGGCAGAGAGCACACGCACGGGCATGTCGTTAATCATCACCTGGCGCGTGGAGGTGTCCTTGGCCATCGTGCGTTCTATCCACGATGTGAGGCGGTGCTTGCGCCAAGGCACGTGCGAGAGGGCCAGGAACGCATGGTGCTCGATGGGCACCTGACTGATGGCGAAGCTGCTCTCGCCCTGCTCACCGCGGATCACAGGCGTGCCCCACGACTCTACTAATCGGTCGGCCTCCTCGGCAGCTGCCCTGCTGCCATAGAAGAGGTCGATATCGCCGCTTATGCGGTGTGATGGGGTGGGGTAGAGCGAGGCAAGGGGAAGGCCCTTGAGCACGATGGGGCGCAGGGCCGACTCGGCCTCGGTGCGGGTGATGAGCCATGCCAGCGCACGCAGGTGCTGCTGGTGGGTGGACTCGATAGCCTGCACCTCGCGCATCCAAAGCATAAGCAGGTCGGTGGGCGGCAGGAGGTCTTCGGGCAACTGGCACACGGCATCGTAGACAATGCCCTGCACGGTCTGTTTCAGTGCCAGAAAGTGCAGATGGTGCCATTCGGCCTCGCTGAGGGGCAGCCCATCGGTGCTTGGCTCTTGCTGCCAGAGTGCAGCGCGCACCAAACTGAGCAATATGTCTTCTGTGGTTGCCAATGTATCTTCTTTGGGTTTACCAGTCCTTGCCTGTGGTGCGTATCATCCCTGCACGCAACAGCTGCATGATGAAGAAGATGGCGTCGCTGCCGGCGGTTTTCCGGTCGACGTCGAACTCGTCGGTAATCATGTCTACGAGATGCTCCAGACTGGTGGCCTCCTCGATATGGTCCCAGATAAATCCGGCAATGCCTTGAAGCGTAATCATGCCATTGAAATCACGGGCAGTGTCGCCGGTGGGTATCAGGATCGACTCGCCAGAGATATCTCTCTTGATAAATGTTTGGGTCTTTTTCATCTATTTGTTTGAACCCTAAGGGGTCTGTAGTAATCGTAATTCTTCGTGAGCCATGTCGCATAGGTAGTTCACCGAGCCGCATGTCTTCTTCTCGTGGGTGGCGGCGGCATAGCACACCTGACAGATGTGGTGCAGGCGGCAGCCTTTGCAATCGTCGATGGGGGGCAACTGCAGGCAACTCTCCACTATCCATCGCCAAGCGGCCGGCACATCGCCGGCGGGCAACGATGGGGTGGCCGAAGGTGCATGCCCTGCCATGTTCTCCAGAATGTTGGCGAGGGTGGTGGTTCCGGTGGCCAGGTCCACGCAAGGGGTGTCCATCATCACGCAGGGGGTGATGTGCTGCTGCCAACTCACCCACATCGAACTGCGGCCTGCACGGCATTTCAGCGTGTAGCCTTCTTCAGACGGGGCGCCTTCTAGGCCTTTAAAAACTGCTTGTTTGGCATAGTTGTCGTATTCCTCGCCTTTCCTGTAGCGCAGCCATCGGTTGTTGAAGTAGGCGGCATCGGTGGCTGGCAGCCGTGACTCCACCACATGGGTGGCACGTCCGCAGAGTGTGCGCTGCACCGGAAACATATAGCTGTTTGAAACCACGGGGATGCCAAGCTCCTCGGCCAGGCGCATGATCTCATCGTAGTCGGCACTGTTCTCGCGCACCATACTCAGGTTGAGTTTCGTGTCGATGTCGTACTCCCTCAGCAGTCTCAGTCCTCTCACCGTACGCTCGTAGCCCTCGCGGTTGTGGCAAAGCCGCTCGTAGGTGTCGGCATTGCTGCCATAGAGGGTCACGTTCATGCGGCGGGGCTTCTCGCGGAAGGTCTCGCGGCACATCTGCTCGGTGATGAGTGTGCCGTTGGTGTTGAGCGTCATAATGAAGCCCATGCCGCGGAGCGTGGTGTAGATGCGGTGGAACTCGGGGTGGCTCATCGGCTCGCCGCCAGTGAGCAGGATGAAGAGTGTGTTGAGCTGTTGCAGTTGACGGGCGATGGCCAACCATGAGTCGGCGTCGCGCAGTCCGCCTCGCTCCTCCACCTGCTGGCGGGTGAGTCGTATGAAGCACATGTCGCAGTGCAAGTTGCACAGCGGCGTAAGCTCGAAGTTTGCGGTCAGTGGTTCAAACACCTCATTGGCGTGCGCCACCAGTTGCTTTTCAAGGTCTAACGACATGCTTTTTTATCACTCTTCCTTTTCAGGAGACTTTTGCTTTGTTTTTGGTTTTTTTCTCCGTCAAAGAAGTTCGCTAAGCGCCTGCCGCAGTGGTTGTGGGGCATCGGGAGCCATGCTGCAGCCGTAGGTGAGGATGGGCACCTGCGCGCAGAGCCCCATTGCCCAGTCGGCAGCCTCGTTGGTGACGGCGGTGTCCCAATGGTTCACGGTGAGCTGGGCAAAAAAGCGACGGAAGTGTGGGAGCAACCCTTCGGGCAACACCTGGTTGCCAGGGGTCTGCTCGATGAACACGATAGCACCCAGGGGATGCTGCTCGTTATGGCAGATTCCGCTGCTGCCACACACTGGCCAACCGTCGGTTACGTAGGTGCCGTCGCTCTTTCGGCATATCAGACTGCGGTCACCATTCACCACGCGAGTGCCTTCCACATGGCGGCACCATAGTTCGGCATGGGTCGATTTCCCCGCGCCGCTCGGTCCGCTGAGTAGTATCGACTTTCCATCGTGTAGCATGTTGGCGCAGTGGAAAATGTAGATGCCATGACGGGCGAGATGGCGCTCCATCGACAGCGTGCTGGTGAAAGTGGTGTCTATGCACAACCTTTGGCGGATGCGCTCGAGTACCCAGATGTCGGCATGTGTGGCCGAGGTCTCCTCATACACGGCATAGGCATCAGCGGGCGAGTTCACTGCCAGCATGCGGCGCTCCTCCTGTCCGCGCCGCCATATTGTGATGTTGTAGCGGGCAAAGGTGGGCACCCATCCCGAACCGTCGCCATCGGTGGGTGGGGCAGGAAGCTCTTCCACAAAGTGGTAGTCGAAAGTGCGCTCCACTGGCGTCTCGCAGGGCATGTCCTCTTGCTCCTCGCTGGCGAATAGCAAGGTGTTGGCGGGCAACTCTGTGATTTTTATGCCGCAAAGACGGAAACGATGGTTGTGGAGTGTGAGCAGTATCGACATGCTTGATACGAAATGGTCGTGCCCGCAATTAGTTGCTGCGAGTAAGACTTCTGGGCGCTTGAACTATTGGTACATAGCCTATCCTCCCCTTCCCGAAAGTTGAAAAACGAACAGGAAGGATGGCGGAAATCACCTCATGAAGCCTTTTCTTTCGCCGCCTTCAGACCAGAAAAGGTCCGCAGTAAAATGCAGGGCTTTATTTTTTCGCGTGCAAAAATACTACATTTTTCTCGATTGGGCAAAATATCTTTTGCATTTTATAATGAATATAGAAATCTTTTCTACAATTCTTGATATAAATCAGTCGACAAACCGCTCGCTTTGCGCGGTTTGAGGGGATTGGATCCTTGGATTCTTGCTGGATTGGAATTATTGACAAGAGCCTAATTGTTAACGATTTGTTGGCATTTGTGTCTTCTGGAATAATTCATCTTCCTTCGATCGAGAAGAATGCTCTTGGTTGTGTGATTTTAATGGCTCGTATATCATCATGGCAAATAATAATTTTGACAATGAGATGGATTGTTTTCTTTTCATGAATTCCTGCTACACTATAGTTCCGATAAGTTGGACGGATGCGAAACATCAAATTGAAATTCACTTTCTGGGTTATTTTGATGGTATCGAATTGTAAGTGTTGTTCTCCTTGTACAAATGCTTGGCCAATTTTATTATTGATGGTATGGCAATAGCATTATGAAAATAGTTTATATATTTTGGCCAAAATTTTGTTGGTGTTTTCGGAAATCAATGTATGGCTTTTTCTATCATGCCTTCTAACAATAGCTCTTTCTGGCAGGTCGCTGTAAATAATTGGTCTTCGATATTGTGTGCTAAATGATTGTCAGCGAGTTGTCGTTTCAATCCTTATGGTTTCGATTTGGTTAAAATGGAATAAGATTGCCTTAGCTTTCATCGCGGCCTTTTCCTTTTTCCATATTATTCAAATCCATGGAGAGTAATTCAAAACAGTTGTTACATAACAGATAAGAAATAACATAAATGCTCAAAACATTTTACAATATCAATCCGTGAAAATGGTTTTTTCATGCCCAATGAGGATATTGCCACCTGCAGGTTTTTTAAGCAAGGGAAGCTGCCTTCTTCCAAAATTCATCGTACTAACTGACTTCACGTCAGGTGGCAGAAGCAGAATAGAAACAATGCTTTTCAATTATTAGGATGGCAACATCAAGATTATAATTTCTCAACTTTAGCAAGTTGAAAGGAGTTCAGAAGTTACAGAAGTTCAGGAGTTCAGACATTACTCCAATTAAACACCATTGAACATAATAAGGTGAATTCATTGGAGTTAATACTTGGTCGTAAATAATTAAAAAGGCCATCGATATTGATGGGGACTATTATTTTTTTACGTTTCCCATTCTGGATTATTTCTTTAATCAATTACACTGTATTTATGGAAAAAAGATTGTACGGCAAACCGTTGATGCGTGTGGATACCTTCACGCCGAGTGAGTATGTCTCGGTTTGCTGGTATGTGAAAAGTGGTGATTGTTACAGGAATTTGTATCATGATACCCAAATATCATATGTTTGGTTTAGTAATCAATATGGCTATTATAATGATGGTGAAAATGTATATAGTGCAACTAGTCGTACGCTATCACATACTCATGATTACGATATTCATCCTTCGAATCAACCATATTTTCAAACTGAAAATTATCCACAGCCAATAATCAATGATAATAAATGTTACACTAGTATGGAATATCATTTAATTTCAGGATGGAACGGGTTTGAATATACAAATCCAGTTAGTGGTAAGATTTATACAATTGATTTTAATGGCACAAAACATTATTACAAGGATTATACACAATATGGCAATCATTCTTGATCAATATCAACGTCTCTCAACAATCTTCTTCCCACACTATTCATCATAAAATTGATTTCTTTTTGTTTGATGACGTGATAATCGGATTAATTCGCTATTTTTGCATCCGTATACAATGAATTCCTTCATATCTATCACTTCATCATGAGAAATCAATTCGTTCTCCTTATTGCCTTAGTGGCTCTCCTCCTCACAAGTTGCAACAACAGCCTGAAGCGCCAGGTTGAGACCATCAATAGCCAGTGCCCTATCGACCTGGGCATCCTCGGCGAGGTGACGAAGGTCGACCTCGACGGGCGCACCATTGTCTACCATGTGTCAACCAATTCAAATGTGCTGAAACTCAGTCGGCTGGAAGACCATATCAATGACGTGAAACAGGGCATACTGCTCAATTTCGTCGACGACAAGACCTCGCTCACGCAGTTTATTGCCGCCCAGTGCAACATCAGGTATGAGTATACCGATGCACAGACTGGTGAGCAACTCGTGATCGACATCACGAAAGACGAACTGAAAAACGCCGAGGCACTCGTGGGCAACGAGATGGAACTGGCACGGCGGAGGATAGAGAACTTCGTGGCTACCGGACGGCTCCAACTGCCCATGCAGGTGGATGAGGTGACCACCCTCACCGACATTTTCGCCGAGGGCGACAACGTGGGCTATGTGTATACCATCGACGAGACCACCGTTCCCATCGACACCATCGACCAGCGTATCGGGGTGCTCAAGGAGAGCATCGGCGAGAGCCTGAAACACAACGACCTCTCGATGACCATGCTCATCGATGCACTCACCAAAGACCATAAGGGGCTCATCTACCGTTACAACATGAGCAAGTCGGGGAGGACATTCGACGTCACCTTCTCGCCAGAGGAAGTGGTGCGCATACAGATGCTGCAACAGCAATAACCAAAAAGAGCGGCACCTCACGGCGACGCTCTTTTCCCCAATTAAACTTATATAATACACTTCGGTTGTCCTCTGTCAGGGAGCGGTAGCCGCACACCACGGCCATGGCACCCACAAAAGCCCACAATTGTGCCTACAAAAGAGCACTGGCATGGAGACTACTCCTACGCCAAAGGCTTCAAATAATTCCTCTTGTATGTCGCAATCCCCTTGCATCGAGAGGATACGGCAAGCCAGATAAGCTTGAAAAGGCAGGTCTTCTGACTTCACCCCCGCCAGCAGGCGCCTTCCCGTCCAAAAAACCGACAGTGGCATCGTGCCTGAGGCAATAATGGGGCTCACAGCTGCGAGACAGTCGGGGACTCTCACCCCGTTCCCTTTGCTAATCGCGTAAAGCGAACCTTAACGATGCAAAGATAGGCAATTCTTATGAATTGGCAAAATTTTTGTAGGAAAATTTGCACGACTCAACAAAAGTCTATATCTTTGCAACGGATTGAAACGATAACAACCCAACACCTATCACTATTTCACTATTAATATCAACAAATTAAACACCATTGCCTATCGGAACAACATTACTTAATTATCAACATATTTAAGGAATGGAATATCTGAATGAAATGACCGACGAACAGTTGGCATTGTCATACATCAGCGGTAATAACAGGGCGTTTGATTTGTTGTTGTCAAGAACACAATCCAAACTCTTCACTTATATTATGTTCGTGGTGAGAGACCATGATGTGGCCAACGATATCTTTCAGGAAACTTATATGAAAGTCATCGTGAAGCTGCAGCAGGGCAAGTACACCAACTCGGGCAAGTTCAGCGCATGGATTGTGAGGATTGCCCACAACGTGATTATGGACTGGTATCGCGAGCAGAAAATGGAGAAAATCGTTGAGCCTACTGAGGACAACGACCTCTCCAACCTCGGTGGGAACGACCTGCTCGACCTCAACGTTGAGAATCATTTCGTGAACGAGCAGGTGCTCTCCGACGTGAGGAAGATGATGAATCTTTTGCCGCCCACCCAGCGCGAGGTGGTGTTCATGCGGTTCTATCAGGAAATGTCGTTCAAGGAAATCGCCGAGGCTACCAACGTGAGCATTAACACCGCGCTTGGGCGCATGCGCTATGCCATTCTCAATCTCAGGCGCATGGCCAAAGAACACTCCATGGCACTCCAGCTCGATTGATGCAGGTGCAAAAACATACTGTAGATTGTTCTCCCTCACCAAATGCAGGAGAACAATCTACAGTTTTGTGTATAATAATCAGAGACTCTTCAGACTGAGGATGGTGGCCTTGGGGTCGGAAGCCTTGAACACATAGCTGCCGCTCACCAGCACGTCTACACCTGCTTTCACCAGGCGCGGGGCTGTCTCTTGCTGCACGCCGCCATCCACCTCTATCAGGGCATGGCTGCCGCTCTCGGCAATGAGACGGCGCAGACGGCCCACCTTGTCAATGGTGTTCTCTATGAATTTCTGGCCGCCAAAACCAGGGTTCACGCTCATCAGCAATACCATGTCGACATCACGGATAATATCCTCAAGCATCGACACGGGGGTAGAGGGGTTGAGGGTGACACCCGCCTTCATCCCCACGCGGTGGATTTCGGTCACCACGCGGTGAAGATGGGTGCAAGCCTCGTAGTGCACGTTCATCATCATCGCACCCAACTTCAGGGTTGGCTGGATGTATTCTTCGGGATGAACAGTCATGAAATGCACGTCGAGCGGCTTCTTGCATATCGAGGCAACGGCCTCGAGCACAGGAAAGCCAAACGAGATGTTGGGTACGAAAACACCATCCATCACATCCAAGTGAAGCCAGTCGGCATCACTTTCGTTGATCATCTCTATCTCATGGCGCAGGTCGGTGAAGTCGGCGGCCAACAACGAGGGGGAAACCAGTACAGACATCGTGCTCCTTAATTGAGACAATAAACTCCACTCTTTCCGTTCATGTCAATCACTCTGAAGGTGTAGGCAAATTCACGGATGAAATTAAGGGTGCGTGGTGAGGGTTGGAATTCTTCTTGGGTAAAAATCTTCATAGGCAAATCATTAATTGGTGTTCACTTATTTAACGATTCCTCTATGCGTTTATTATATCAAAACAAAAAAATAATCGCAGATATTTTAGCCTTTTTCCAGGCTTCAACATGGCTATAATGATTTTTTTTGTCCGAATCAGCAAAAAAAAA